>SKTL01000135.1 GCA_007122555.1 Thermomicrobiaceae bacterium
GATGTCCGGACTCTATGTACGTTCGATTCGCTCGGGGTATCCGAATTTCTCGCCCAGACCACCCCTTCGCACTTCGTCAATCCGGTACTATTGCGCCACCATGCAATACGGTGAGGCGGCGCCCAGCCCGGTAGAATGGGGAAAGGTCCGCTGGATACTGCTGCACCGACGCTCCCGGACGACTTTGCTCGGAACGAGCTCCGATCAGCAGATCAGAAGGATCACGTGTCGCGTCACGCCAGCCAGTCGCCGAATGCGCTGCTACACCGCGGAGATCCTGATGCTCAAGCGTCTCGGTATCGATCTGCAGACTCATGTCGACACCGTGCATCATGCTGCAGTCGAAATTCTGCGGGAATCTCCCGATCCGCAGACGATATCCGCTGGCAAGCGGGCAATCGAATTCATCATCGAGCATGCTCAGCATTCTCCACAGACCCGCGCCGTCGTTGATGTCGCGCAGGCGACCGACGAAGCGTTCCAGATCGTCCTGTCCCAGTCGACGGCGGACAAGATCCGATCTGGCCATTATGTGGCGGCCATCGTCGCCGATCTGAGCCGAACGATTGACGCGATCGATACCGGGCAGGACCCGCAGCCATATCTGGCCCACGCCCGGTCACTCCTCGGTTCCATTCCGCGTCCCGATGAGCAGAACCTGGTGGAGATCGATCTCAACGACCGCACCCAGTTGCTTCGTCTGATGGAGCAGTCGACCGAACCGGCCGCGGCGCCAGCCAAAATCGAGACCGGCCAGATCGTGCGCGAGCTTGACACGCTCGGCAAACACGCCGAGTACCTGCTGGAAAACGGCGAAGACAGCGAGACAATCAACGGCCTGGTGGCTTCGCTGCTGGCGCTGCAGGAAGAAGCCGCCCGGAGCCGGATCGAGCACGTCGGACGGGTCGTCTCCTGCGCGCTCCGGGTAGTCGAGTCGCACCGTTCGGCCGGAGAATCGCTCCCGCTGGATGCGGTGGAGTTCATCATCGCCTGCCGGCGGATCCTGCCGATTATCCTTGAGAACGTCGATCACCCCGGCAGGGTAAGCCACGCGGTCGACGCGCTGGTCGATCAGTCCGCGTTCGTCTTACTGGAGCTGCGACGCGGAACCAGCTCGCTCTCCAACCTCTGGCCGGAACCGGATGAAGAAGCCTATCGGGCCATCTCGAACGGGAACAGGCCGGCGGAGCCTCCGCCGCCTGACGACGCGAATGACGCCAGCCAACCCGAGTCGCCCGAGACGCCGGAATGGACCGTCGAGGAATACCGTCCCGGCTCCGAGGCGCTCAGCGGTCCAGCGCCGGGAACGTCAACCCTGCTTAAGGATGACTCGGCAATCAGAGTTCCGGTGGAACACATCGAACGGCTGATCGAACTCACCGGCGAACTCGCCGTCCGCAGCGGTGGACACAATCAGCGCTCGCGCCGGGTGCTGAGCGTCACCCAGGACATGAACAGTATCGCGGATCGGCTGCGCTACCTTGTTCGCGCCTGGCAGGACGGCAAGTATCAAAGTGAGCAGGTCGAGCAGTTGTTGACCGAGATCAGCGCTGATCTGGTGCTTGCTGCTGGCGACCTCGATCACGTCAGGAATGATTACCTCTCGGTATCCGAGCGGCAGAGCGAAGTTCGGGAGCGTCTCGAAGAAACGATCGCGGCGCTGCGCAGCATGCCGCTGAAGGTCATTACCGAGCCGCTCCAGCATTCGTTTGAGCACCTGGCTGACTCCTTCAAGAAACAGGCCCGGCTCAGGGTCGAAGGTTCCGGCAATTCGGTTGACGCGGTTCATGCGGACCAGATCACCGAGATGCTCCGTCACCTGATTACGAACGCGCTCGAGCACGGAATCGAACCCCCGGAAGAACGTCGCAATCATGGCAAGGCGCCCGTTGGGCTGGTGCGTATCCGATCCCGTCGTGACGGAAGCCAGACGGTAATCCAGGTCATCGACGACGGCGCAGGCATGCACGAATCGACGATCCTTGATCGCGCCGAAGCGGCCGGCTACCCGATACCTCGACGGGATATGACCCGGGACCGGGTGCTGCAATACATCTTTCTGCCGGAGTTCACCACAAAGATCACCCAACCGGGCGTTGAAGCCGGGATGGGTCTTGATTACGTTTCCGAAGCGGTCTCGCGAATGGGCGGCGTGATCTCTGTGCAATCCGAGCCCGGACAGGGCACGGCATTCACCGTCCGCCTCCCGGTGTCACTGATGACCGTGCCGTCAACGATCGTCGCGATCTCTTCCGAGCGATACGCACTACCCGCGGCCCAGATCGAAGAAGTGCGGGCGGATGACATTACCCGGATCGAGGAAACTGATGACGGCTATCGCGCCGTGATTGGGAGCGAAACGATCGCCATGGCGGATCTCGGGGCGTTGCTCGGGGTTCGGTCTCATCATCACGTGCAGAGCGAGCGTGGGGCGTTTATCAAGGTCCGCTGTGACGACGAAGCCTGGCTGCTGCGCGTCGATCGCGTGCTGGATGAAGATTCCATCACCATGAATCCAGCCGGGCGCGAACACATGCATCTGAACGGAGTTGTCGGCGTCAGCCGGCTGCACTCGGGAGATGATGCGCTGGTGCTGGACATCATCCAGATCCTTGACGCCAGCAGCGGTCGCAGCCGCCGGTTCTCTCGCCAGACAGCATCACTTTCGCGGGTTCCGTTTGCGCTCGTTTCGGACGACTCGATTTCGGTGCGCCGGCAGATCTCCGGGATTCTTGAACAGATCGGCTGGCGCGTGGTGGAAGCGCGCGATGCATTCGAGGCTCGCGAGCTACTGGCGACCGTCTCACCAGAGCTGATCATCATCGATCTCGATCTTCCGGCTCACGGCGGCTTCCAGATCGTTCAATCGTCAAGAAACCTGAGTTCGTCCCCCTTCGTGATCGGAATGACCGGTCGGGAAGACGCTGACGTCCGCGAACGAATTGACTCCTTCAAGATCGACGAATGCATCTCGAAGCCGCTGAACCCTGAGCAGCTCGACAAGGCGATGGAACGGGTTAATCGGTCACTGCTTGCCGACAGTTGAGCGACTCCACTGATCCTGGCCCCTGACACTCGAACGTCGAATCGAAACTCGCCCGGCCTCCCATATGATTGAAGGCGGAAAACACTGGTAGAATTGCCAGCCGGACACATGTGCGCCAGTTTCGTTGATGACACGAGTGGAAAGCGGTCTGTAACGATGCCCCTGGACTACCGAAATTCGCGCCGATTCCTGCTTGTCTTTGTTGTGTTGCTGCTTGCGGCGGTTGCGGCATGCAGTGATGAAAACAGCGCTGCGGACGACGGTTCCGGCAATGCAGATGACACGGAGACGATCGAGAACGGGCCGGATGTCGACGAGCAGGCCCCGGATCCGGAACAGGTAGACGCGGACGATCTCGAGATTATTGATGAGTGGCAGGAAGCCGGCGTCCCGCGGTTCCGCGGGGGCGAGGTGCTCGACTTCGAACCACACGCCTCACGCGTGGAAAACGGCGGTACGTTGCTGGTGGACGGCGTCAACGCCAGTGCGGACGAGGTCATTGCATTCTATCGCGGAGCGTTGACCGCGCTCGGATGGGAAGAGCGACGGGTTGGCGAGCGCGAGATGACGGCGCAGAACGACATCGCGTCCCTGCTGGTCACCGTCAGCGTCTACGACGACCAGACGCTGATCATGATGATTCTGACCGACAATCTGGGCAATTCGTAACGCGGCGGCGAACCGGATCGCTCATTCTAGCCGACCGGCTCGGTATCCTCCGTGCTGGTTTCGTCGTCACGCTGGGCGGGAATGAACCGGACCTCGCTAATCCGGAGGCCATCCAGTCTTTCGACCCGAACAGCGTACGTATCGATGATGATCGTGTCTCCCACGCGAGGCTGATGCCCGAGCTCGAAGAAGACGTAGCCGCCGATAGTGTTGGTCTCATCCGCCTGGAGATCGAGTTCGAAATAGTCGTTAATGTCCGAAAGCAACGTCAGGCCATCAACTCTGGCCCAGCCGTCCGGCTCCGCGACGATATCCGGCGCAGTGCGTTCGAATTCGTCAGGCACCTCGCCAAGCACCCGCTCCAGGATGTCATCCAGCGTCACCATGCCGGCCGTCCCGCCGTACTCATCCACCACGATTGCGAGATGCGTCCCCCGCGTGCGCATTTCCTCGAGCAGCGCATCGATCGGGATCGAGGTAGGAACCGTGAAGGCGGGGCGCATTAGCCGGGCGATGTCCGGCATCTCGCCAGGTTGGGCCGCGGCGAGCGTCGGCACGAGCTCTTTCAC
>SKTL01000439.1 GCA_007122555.1 Thermomicrobiaceae bacterium
CGGTGCGCGATTGGGATTCCATAGCTACTCACGAACTCTTCCGGATAGAACATCTCGGCCAGGTGCTCCAGAGCATCGACGATTCGCGGACCGGGTCTGCTGATAATGTCCCCATCAATCTCATAGATCCGATCGTTCGAGACAGCGTGGATGACGTCCCATCCAGTACGCTGCCGGACCTCGTCCGCTCGTTCGCCGTCAGGTTGTCCGTGGGTCGGAACAACGATGAGGTCCGGGTTCTCGTCCAGTATGACCTCTTCGGACAGCTGCGGATACGCCCCCATCGCTCCGTCTGCGATGTTGTCAACGCCAAGAAGGTTGTAGACATCGCCCACGAAGCTCTCGGGCGAAACGGTGAAGAACGTTTCGTCGAGCTCGTGATAGACACGCAACGGCTCATCTCGATCGGGAACCTGTGTCGTCACCGCCTCAACTCGTTCCTCAAGCGCGGTTGCGGTCTCGTCCGCCTGAACAGGATTTCCCGTGACCGCTCCCAGCGTTCGGATCTGCTCCATCATTCCATCAACCCTGGACGGCGCGTCAAGAAAGAGAACGTCGACATCCAGATCGTCAAGGACGCTCACGATGCCGTCGGCATCGAAGACCACGAAAACGAGATCAGGCTCCAGATCAACGATCGCTTCAGGGTCGGGCTGGTATGCATCCAGCTGCGCAAGCGCGGCCGCCTCGGGCGGATAATCGGAGAACATGTCGACGGCGACGAGCTGATCACCGGCCCCGACCTCGAAAAACGTTTCCGTAGCGCCCGGGGAGAGTGAAACGATTCGTTCCGGTCGCTCTTCGATAGTCAACTCAACATTGTCTGTTCTCGTGACGGTTACCGGAAACCCTTCGGCCTCGTCGTCCGCAACTTCCGGAGTCTCTGCGATCTCGTCTGATTCAACATCATCTGCGTCGACCATAGCCTGATCGTCCGCCGATTCGATCGGCGCATCTCCCTGATCGTCGACGGGCTCGTCGACGCGAGTTGCACAGGCCGTCAGCAGCACCGTCGAGACGATGCAGAGCGAGACGACAGTCACCAACGTTCGGGACCATGTTCCAGACATTGCGTGTACCTCTTTCATTGCACAGAAAGGCAATAAATGACCCCCGGCGCTCGCTGGGGGTCGGGCACGTTCAGCTCAACAACAAAAAACTCCCGACCTGACCGGAGTCAGGAACGGAAGTAAGTCATCTCAGCTGACTATGTCCGTGCCTTTCCTCGAAGGCCTGCGTGAACATCGACATCGGCTGGCGACCTGGCTTTGCTACTCGAGTAGCATCACAGTTGCGGGACAGCGCCGGACTTTCACCGGCTTCGCATTTAACCCCTGCGGGCACCAATGTCATTGCGTATTCATTTGTGGTGTCACTATAGGCGGTGGCTCCCCCGATGTCAATCTCAGCGGGAGCCAGAACCTGCGCCAGAGACCCGAATCATGACACGTTCCGCTCAAACCGCGTGAACGATTCAGGAATCCTGACGCTTATTGCGTTGACGTACTGCCTGCTCTATACTCATCGCGATCAACAGCATCCCGCTCAACGGCGCCGACGATCGATCGGTCACGGCCTCAGGCAGCAACCACTGGACGGACTCCGATGAAACTGATTATAGCGGTCATTCAAGACGAAGACGCTGAGAACCTCGTATCTGCGCTGGTGCAGGAAAGCTTCCGGGTGACGCAGGTCAGCACAACAGGCAGTCTTCTGCGCACGGGGAACACGAGCCTGCTCATTGGCGTCAATGACGAGCAAGTTCCAGATGTTTTCCGGATCATCGGATCTGTCTGCCATCGACGAACTCAGGTCGCCGTGCCATATTCGCCGGCGCTTGAACCGGGCCTGATGTATCTCGCGGAAAACCTCGAAGTCGAAGTCGGCGGCGCTATCATCTTCGTACTCAATGTCGGACGATTTGAACGCATTTACGCCCAGTAGCGGATAGATCCGTTTACAATCGCCCACAGAGCCTATACCTGTTGCACGGGACCTACAATACCGATAGAATTCCGGGGTAGAACATATTTTCTACTTCGCCTGCTACTGAATACCCAGGAACAAACCGGGGGAGAGAGGCTACACCGCATGGATGACAGACAAAAAGCGATTGATACCGCAATGGCGCAGATTGAACGCCAGTTTGGCAAAGGTTCGATCATGAGAATGGGCGATGGAGCAGGTAAGGTTCATATTGAAGCCATTCCTACTGGATCTATAGCGCTTGATCTTGCGCTTGGCGTCGGGGGAATCCCGCGCGGCCGCATTACCGAGATTTACGGACCAGAATCAAGCGGGAAAACGACACTCGCCCAGCATGTTATCGCCGAAGCCCAGAAGCTGGGCGGGGTCGCCGCGCTCGTCGACGCCGAGCACGCGTTCGACCCGGTGTACGCAGAACGCTGCGGGATCAACCTGCAGGAACTGCTGATCTCTCAGCCCGATACCGGTGAGCAGGCGCTTGAGATCACCGAGACGCTCGTTCGAAGCGGTGGCGTCGATGTCGTAGTGGTCGATTCCGTCGCGGCGCTGGTGCCCCGCGCCGAGATTGACGGAGACATGGGCGATGCGCACGTCGGCCTTCAGGCCCGTCTGATGAGCCAGGCCTTGCGGAAACTAACTGGCGCGATCAGCCGCTCCAAGACGTCCGTAGTCTTCATCAACCAGCTGCGCATGAAGATCGGCGTGATGTTCGGCAATCCCGAGACAACCACTGGCGGCCAGGCGCTGAAGTTTTACTCGTCCGTCCGCCTGGACATCCGTCGCATTGAAGCGATCAAGTCCGGCCAGGAAACCACTGGTATGCGCGCGCGAGTCAAAGTTGTCAAGAACAAGGTTGCGCCGCCGTTCCGCCAGGCCGAATTCGACATTATGTACAACGAGGGCATTTCCGCGGTTGGGAGTGTGCTCGATGTCGGCGTTGATCTCGGCGTTGTCCGAAAGAGCGGCGCCTGGTATTACCTCGAAGAGGAACGACTCGGACAGGGTCGTGAGAACGCCAAGGAATTCCTGAAGGCGAACCCTGATGTGATGAACGATATTCAGACGCGCATCCGCCAGCTGTCACCCGAATTGAACGACCAGATGGAATATGCCGGAACAGATGTCTCTGAGACAAGCGAGGAAGCTCCGGCTGAAACCAGCGACTGAACCCGTCCCGGCCTGCGCAATCGACAGAACGACACAGACCCGGCATAACGGCCGGGTCTGTTTGCGTTTGCCACCAGGTGAACAAAGGCCGGCGCGGATTGCAAGCAATTAGCGGACCGTTCAGGAAGGAGACGTTGCCCTTCTGTTTCCGGACCAAACTTGACTGATCGAGCTGCGCCATCGAAGCTATCTACGTGCGTTCATCACAGAGGTCACAGTGAAAGCGAAAGACTGAGCGCGAATCGACCTGCTTGACCAACTCCGAACTCCAGAACACACAGAAACGGACCGGGCGTTTGCCCGGTCCGTCTTTCAATCATGGTTGCGTATTCGCCAGATCAGGAGACCCGGCGGGCGGTGTAGTACCGCTGACCCCAGTACGAATCCCACAGGTTGCTGATGACGACACCGCTACCCGGCGTCGCCGCGTGGATGAACTGCCCATTGCCGATGTAGATACCGGAGTGAGAGAGTCCCCACTGATACGTGTTCTGCTGGAACACGAGGTCGCCCGGTTGCAGCTGATCGGACGGGACGTAGACGCCGCGATTGACCTGCGCTTCCATTGCCCGCGGGAATCCGTTACCTGTCACTTGATTGATGACATAGTACAAGAATCCGGAGCAATCGAATCCGCTCGGCGTGGTGCCGCCCCAAACGTATGGGTAACCAAGGAACTGCATCGCCTCGTTTACGATCTGCTCACCGACCGACGAAGCAGGCGGCGCGCTGTTGCCGCTGTCATTGTTATTCGAGCTTGACTGACCAGAACCGCTTCCCTGGTTTGTCGGCTCGGCGTCGGTTCCCTGAAGGTATCCGCCATGCGCCCAGCCGCTGTGGCCCTGATAGTCCACGTTCCACCAGTTGACGCCGTCAGCATCCACTTGCGGACCGTCAAGCACCTGCATCACATGACCTTCGGCAGCCACCGTCACGACGCTGTTGCCGTATCCCGCGCCGTGCCGGATGTTCAGGCCGTAGCCATTGGTATCGACCACTTCGGCATTTCCGCCAGCGGCAACTCCGTTTGTGCCAGCTGGTTCGGGCTCCGGTTCAGGTTCTTCATTCGCCGCCTGATCGTGATCATCGTTCGCCGGTGGCTCGTTGTCAGCCGGCTCGGAGGGCGCGGGATTCGCGTCACCGCCGCCAACGGAAACGACTGCGAGATAGCCACGATGTGAATAACCCGTTGTTCCGTTGTATTCAATATGGGCCCAGGCGGTACCGGCGCCATCGACAACTTCATCACCGACCACATCAACGGCGGAGCCCTCCGGCAACACCGTCAAGGTGTCTGATTCGGACGATGCGTCAGCACGCAACCGAAGACCATGGCCGTTGGTCTTGACGACTTGGACCTGATCGCCGGCCTTCGATTCCAGCCCGGACACGTAATCGCTCATCACCCAGGCGTCGTAACCGTCAACGTGTACTGCGTACCACGTTGAACCTTCCGACTCCTGCGGTCCACTGGTCACGTCCATGACCGTGCCTTCGGAGGCGACGAAATGAACGTCAGAACTTGTACTCGGTTCGGTGCGGATGTTCAGACCGTATCCGTTCGTTCCGGAGACTTCGGCCTTCTCGCCTTCGACGAGGTGTTCGATGGCCGCGACGGGCGTCGCGAAAACGACAAAAATTGCGGAGGCAATCAATGCGGTGCGAAGAAATCGACTTCGCAAACTTGATGCGCCCAAACCACTTTCCCTTCACAAACCCAATATCGTCAGACGCCTAGATTCTGCGTTACGCGATTTGCGTCTCGACGATTACCAGTCACGCGGAGCGATGATCTCAATTCAGCGCTTAACGTGCTCTGTTAGCGATTACCATATGCGTCCCCCGCAGGATGATCTCGAAGCAACCGAAAGACTCCAGCTGTTCGAGGCCCGGGTCCGCGCATCACGTTACTGATACACGTACCCCACGCTAACATAGCGAACGCTAGCACACCCGGGACACGCTGTCAACTGCATTCGAACTTCAGGATTCTACGCATATCGAACACGCACCACGCATTTCTCTGCTCCCCGAAACACAGTTGCTCGTCACATTCCCGCGTCTCGCATAAGTCGCCAATCGAATCTCACTCGAACGTACAGTCATGGAGTTCGAGCATCCTGGCGTTCGATCCGCATCGGAAGACCGCAGTCCGCCAGAAACGCTTTCGCCTCGGCGATCGTGTACTCGCCATAGTGGAAGATTGACGCCGCCAGCACTGCATGAGCCTGGCCACGTTCAAACGCCTCGAACAGGTGTTGCAGATTGCCAGCGCCGCCGGACGCGATGACTGGAACGCTGACTCGATCGACCATCGCTGACGTCAGCTCCACGTCATACCCGTCTTTCATTCCGTCGGTATCCATCGAGGTCAGCAGGATTTCACCAGCGCCAAGCCGGGTTCCCTGCTCAGCCCATTCCAGCGCATCCATACCGGTACCCCGGCGGCCACCGTGCGTATAGACTTCCCAGCTGCCGTCTTCTCGACGCCGGGCGTCGATTGCCAGCACGACACACTGTGTCCCGAAACGGTCCGCACACTCCTGAAGGAGTTCGGGCCGAGCCACCGCCGCACTGTTGAGGCTCACCTTGTCGGCGCCCGCCCGCAACAGTCGATACGCGTCGTCGCTGCTGCGTACGCCGCCGCCAACCGTCAGCGGTATGAACACGTGTCGGGCGGTTTCGCGCACGACATCGATCATGGTGTCGCGATCGTCGCTGCTCGCCGTGATATCCAGGAATACAAGCTCATCGGCGCCGGCTTCGTCGTACAGAGCAGCGAGTTCCACCGGGTCGCCGGCATCACGCAACTGCTGAAATTGAATTCCCTTGACAACCCGGCCACCGGTCACATCGAGACAGGGTATGATGCGTCGCGTCAGCATCCGGCAACCTACTCTTCCTGATCCTCTGATTCATCGCCACTCATTGACCAGCGGCGCTCGGCCTCTCTGCGTGCTTCCCGAACCTGCTCAAGCTCTTCCTGAACCTGTTCCATCCGGGTTCGCACTCGCTGCTCGTGCAGGTACCAGAGGTCACGCCGCACTCGCGCATCATCCTGTCGAAGTTCATCCAGCGTCATTTCCAGCATGTTAACGCGGTAGCTGACCTCACGATCGAGTTGTTCGAGGTCGTCAATTCGAGCATCGATCCGCTGGTGCCGTTGCTCATCGCTGTCTCGCAGATCCTGAACATCGTGATCAAGCCGCTGGCGCACTTCTTCAATTCGCTGAGAGTTCAGCTCATCGCGTTCGCGGGTCTGCCCGCTGACGCGTTCGATATCTCCCGCGACCTGCTCAATGTCTTCTTCGACCTGGTCAATGCGCCCGATTTGCGCCTCGGCCGTCTCCCGCACAGCATCGACCTGAACCTGAATCGTCTGCCACACGGAGCTGTAATCGCGGAACTTCTGATCGTACGTCTGAATCTCCTGCTGGAGCTCCTGATGCTTACGCTTGACCTCATGATCGACGATTTTGACGCTGTCGTTGGTCTGATGCTGATCGCGCTGGGTGCGTTCGATCTCGCCTCGAAGCGATTCCAACTGATCGCGCAGCGCCTGCAAATTCACAACATGGCGCTCCTGATGGGCCGCAAGGTGTTCGGATTGCGATCGAAGCTCTTCAATTCGCTTTTCGACGTCGGTATCTTCATCCCGGAACCGACGCACCGCCTCGATAAGTTCACTGACGTGCGCCTGGAGTGTTCTGATTGGGCGGGTGGAATCATCGATCCGGTTGGAGAGCTCCCCGAGCTGCTCACGGACCCGTGCTTCCTCGAGTTGCCGGGCCTGAGCCGCCTGCGACACTTCATGCTGGTGTTGTTCCAGCGCAAGACGATCCTGCGCGGCGGCGCTCTGACCGGCCTTCAACTGGTCTTCGAGTCGAGCACAACGGGTCGAGAGCTCACGGATAACCTGGCGCAGCTCGTCAATCTGCTGCTGCATCCCATAATTCTGAGAGTCTTCGCGTCGGCGCTGATCATCGTCACGCACAGAATCCGCATACCCGTTTCTTGCGCTCATCAGAGCCCGCCAGTTTCCACTGATTCATGCCCGATTCGCCACTGCCTCCTCGACGTGATTTCTATCGTACCATCGTACAGAGCTCGCCCGACGATAGCCGCTTCAACGTTACGAATCCGGGACAGATGCCAGAGGTCATCCCAGCGCGCAACGCCGCCTGACGCAATAATTGCCGGGCCGATCGCGGAAACACGAGCGGTTTCCTCGAAATTCGGCGATGTCAGCGTTCCGTCACGATCAATATCGGTATACACCACACGTTCGATTCCGTTGTTCAGTGCATCCTCGATGATCTCGATCGCCGGGACTTCAGAAATGTGTTCCCAGCCGCGAAGCGCGACGTACCCGCCACGCGCATCAACTCCGAGAACAATCCGGTTAGCGCCGAACTCCTCGACCGATTGCTGCATCAGCTCCGGCGCTTCGATAGCCGCGGTGCCGAGGATCACCCGGTCAACGCCCGCATCGATAGCGGCGCGAACGTGATCGATTGAACGAAGCCCGCCGCCCAGCTGCACGGGCACGCCAAGCGTGCAAAGTTCGCGAACGATCGGAAGTTGCACCGGTGTTCCAGAGCGGGCGCCGTCCAGGTCAACGACATGTAGTCGTCGGGCTCCAGCATCCTTCCAGCGCCGACCGACTTCCTGCGGATCAGCCGAGTACGCAGTCTCCTGATCGAAATCGCCCTGAAAGAGTCGAACGCAACGACCTTCACGCAGATCAATTGCGGGAATAATCAGCATCCGTGGCCACCGTCCGTTCTTCAAACCCATCGGTAACGATGGCGACGAAATTCTCCAGCAGTCGCAAGCCCCAGTAGCCGCTCTTCTCCGGGTGGAACTGCGTCCCCATGACCGTTCCTCGACAGACCGCCGAGGTAAATGTCACGCCGTATTCGGTCTGACCCCCGATCCATTGCGGATCGTCAGGGTCTGCGTAGTATGAGTGAACAAAATAGAAGTCGGTGTCGTCTGGGATTCCACTGAACAGTGGGTGTTTTCCGTTCTGACGCACCTGATTCCAACCCATATGAGGAATCGGCAACCCGTCAGGGAGCCGTCGTACCGCCCCAGGAATCACGTCGAGGCACGGGTGCTCCCCGCCCTCGTAGCTCTTCGTCAGCAGCGCCTGCATCCCCATGCAAATGCCAAGGTACGGCGTTCCCCGACCGATCACGTCCCGAATGACATCCGGAAGGTCCAGCTCGGAGAGGTGTTTCATCGTGTCAGCAGCCGCTCCCACCCCGGGAACAATCACGCCGCTTGCCGAGCGGATCTCATGCGGGTCATGCGTAACCGTGACCGTCGCGCCGATCCTGTCCAGCGCGTTGGCAACGCTCGCAAGGTTGCCTGCTCCGTAATCAACAACGGCGATCATTGATTGCCCCTCTCACTCGGAGCTGGTCTGTCGAGCCCTTCAAGGACTGCTGCGACACTCTCACTCAACGCCCGGAGATTGTACCCGCCTTCAAGCATCAGAACGAGTTGTCCATCTGTCAACTCATTGGCCCAGTCACGTACACGTGTCGCCATTCTCCTGAAACCAGCGTCGGAAACCGCCATCATTGCCAGCGGATCATCGCGATGCGCATCGAATCCGGCCGAAACAAGGATGAGCTCAGGCTGGAACGCCCGAACTGCCGGAGCCAAGATCTCATCAAACACACTCAGGTAGTCGATATCGTCGGAACCGGCAGGCAGCGGGACATTCAACGTGTACCCTTCGCCATCACCGGAACCCATCTCATTCTCAAGCCCACTCCCCGGAAACAACGGCCACTGGTGCACCGAGCAGAACAGCACACGGTCGGACACATAGAAGATATCCTGCGTTCCGTTGCCGTGGTGAACATCCCAGTCCACGATCGCGATGCGGTTTAGTCCATGAACCGTCATCGCCTGCGTCGCGGCAATTGCAACATTGTTGAACAGGCAGAAGCCCATCTGCCGGAAGCGTTCGGCGTGGTGGCCAGGGGGCCGCGTCAAGGTGAAGACACGGTTGTGCTTACCCGAACGAACCAGATCTACCGCCTTGATTCCAGCTCCGACGGACGCCAGCGCAGCTTCCCACGTTCCGGGGGCGACAATGGTGTCGGCATCGATCGCGCCGCCGCCGTCTGCCGAGATCGCCCGCACCTGATCAACGAGCTCGGGAGAATGGACCGTCGCCACGATCTCCGGATCAACTGGCTCGGCGTAATAGACCATGCGGTCGTTGAGCAGATTATCCTTTTTGAGGCGCTGCCGAATCGCGTTCAGTCTGGCCTGGTTCTCCGGATGAGATCCGGTATCGTGCCCGGACGAGTACTCGGAGAAGACCAGCGCAGTCGTATCCTGCATGTGGAGCAGTCCTCCCCTGTCGCATTCCCCAACCGTCCCACGAATTGATTATCGGATCGCCATGAGGGTGACGGTGCTCATAACCCCGTCGAGGCGCTGAATCCGGTCCATGACGATCCGGCCAATATCGCGAGCCGACTGCGATTCAACGATCGCGACGATGTCATACGTCCCGGCAACAATGTTAACTTCGCGAACGTCTTCCATCTCGCCGAGGGTCGAGTAGACGTCGTCGCCGCGCCCGATTTCGGTCGTGATCAGCACATACGCTCTGGTCATCGTTTCCCGCTCTCCACGTTCTCAGGTCTCAGCCCCGAGAGAATGTCATTATGAATATGACCGTTACTCGCCACAACGCTCGGAGACTCAATCCAGAAATCATCGCCGGAATAATCAGTCACGAGCCCTCCGGCCTCCACCACCAACAACGACCCGGCCGCCGAATCCCATGGCTGCAGTCCCGCTTCCCAGAATCCGTCGTATCGTCCAGCGGCAACATAGCAGAGATCAAGCGCCGCGGCGCCCGCCCGGCGCACCGCCCTCGTCAGATGCGTGAAATGCCGGAAACGCTCCAGGTTCTCGCTGCGCTTGTTGAGATCATACGGAAACCCGGTTGCAAGCATCGACTGCAAAAGGACTGTCGTCGGCGAAACAGAAATTCGCTCACCGTTCATGTGGGCTCCGGCTCCGCGTTCCGCCACGAATAGCTCATCAAGCATGGGATCGTAGACGACACCCAGGATGACCTCTCCGTCGCGCTCCAGCGCGATCGAAACACAGACATGCGGGTTCGCATTCGCGAAGTTGGTCGTCCCATCCAGCGGATCGACCACCCAGCGACTACTCGAGCCGTTACGGGCGTCTGTAACGCCAGACTCCTCCGCCAGTATGCCGAACTCGGGAAATGCGCCGTTCAGCCGCTCAAGTACCGCCGCCTCGGCGGCATGATCCGCGGCCGTGACGATGTCGATCTCGCCTTTGTAATCGACGCCCTCGAGATTACCGACGTAATGGCGCAGAATCCGTCCAGCTTCAAGCGCAGCGTGGATCGCGATTGAACGTGGCGTATGCACCCTGACTCCTCTTCATCGCCGCCCGTTCGGGCGGCCGGCACGATCATGCAAGCGACGTCTCCGTAGAAAGTGGTAACTGCGGTGAGATATCAAGGTCATATGACGCGGTAATGCCGCGCTGATACAGGTAGTATCCTGCCCCCGCGATCATTGCGCCATTGTCGGTGCACAGTTGAGGCGTCGGATAGCGCAGCGGAACGCCAAGCGCCGATTCCAGCCTGCGCCGCAGCAGCGAGTTGCTGGCGACGCCTCCCGCGAGAATAACCATTGACGCGCGATGCATTTCAGCGGCCTTCGCTGTTTTCTGCACCAGCACATCGACGATCGCATCCTGAAAATCCGCGGCGATATCCGCCGCCGGCATGTTTGGCGCATAGTCCGGCGGTTCATGGGCGGGAAACGGCTCGGTCGAAACGACCTTCTTCGGTCGCGTCGGTTCACGTCGATACTTTTCAACTTCCCGCAACAGGGCAGTCTTGAGTCCGCTGAAACTGAAGTCATAGGTATCGCGGAGCCAGGCTCTGGGGAATGTGTGACGTCCCATCTTCCCGTCGGCCGCCGCGCGCTGAATAGCCGGACCGCCGGGGAACCCAAGTCGGAGAATCCTGGCCCCCTTGTCGAATGCTTCGCCCGCCGCGTCATCGATTGTCCGTCCCAGCACGTCATAGCGGCCGTGATCGCGAATCAGCACGAGTTCGGTGTGACCGCCCGAAACGATGAGGCAGACGCAAGGAAATCGCGGAGGCTGAAAGGTCACATCGGCCGAGCTGTCAGTCAGCCAGTTTGCGTAGATGTGTCCTTCAAGGTGGTTCACCGGAATCAGCGGAACGTCCCAGGACATGCTCAACGCCTTGGCCGTGTTCAGTCCAACGAGGAGCGAGCCAGCCAGGCCCGGTCCTTCCGTAACAGCGACGGCGTCGATGTCATCCCGGTCAATGCCCGCGTCTTTCAATGCGAGGTCGATGGTCGGGATAATCGCCGTGACGTGGCGTCGTGAGGCAAGCTCCGGCACAACTCCGCCATAGCGCTCATGCAGATCTTCCTGCGAACGAATAATATTCGAATGGATGACGCGTCCGTCTGAGACAACCGCGGCTGACGTTTCGTCACAAGACGTCTCAATTCCGAGAATCCGCATTGTCTCCCCTTGCACGTATCGCGCCCTGCTCAATCAGACGGTCCGCCAGCTGGTCGCGCAAACGCTCGAAACGCGTGACATACTCCTCATCGCGCAGCGACTCGGACCACATGATATCGGCGTCTTCGCCATTGTCACTGTAGTAGCGTCTCCGAACTCCCTGTCTGGACAGGCCATACTTCTCGTATAACTGCTGTGCCTGCGTATTCGATACACGCACTTCCAGCGTTATCCAGTCAGCGTCGCGGGCGATTGCTTCCTCAAACAACGCCACGAACAGCAGCTCCCCGAGCCCGCGTCCACGCAGCTCCGGCGCAACGCCAATTGTGGTCACATGTGCTTCGCCCGCACGAATCCACATTCCGGCGTAGCCGACAATCGGGTCCTGCCTGTCGTCAGACCAGAACCAGCGGGAAACGCGGGCAATCGGATTGCTGGCGGATTCTTCGTCGCGCACCTGGGCGCCCGCAAGGCGCTGCCGAAGCACGATATAGAAGTTGCCCTCGGGGTTCGCCAGCTCGCGACGGTAGGCGGATAGAGGCCACGGGTTTGTAAAACAGCGATGGTCGAGCTGAGACACGTCGGGAACATCTTCCAGCTGCATCGGCTCGAGATAGAAATACGGTTTCAGTTGTGTCCGCCGTTCTTCCAGCGTCACGTTGCCTGATTCCTCGCCTGTTCCCGATCTGCTATCGTCAATCGCGGACGAACCAGAAGACCAGATTAACCGTCGGACCGAGCGCTGTGAACGTACAGCGGCTCCAGCGTATTGAGATCGTCAGGTTCCCCGTCCAGCCAGCGATTCCACCCGATCTCGGCCAGACACCCTGGACGTCGCACGCTCAACGACGGACGTGGTTGTTCCGCGTTCGGCGATTCGATGCGCTCCGCCTCAGCGTTCGCCGGAAGCTCGCCCGTTAGCAACGTCGGTTCCGCCAGACCTGATGTGAGCTCCTCAAAGGCGCGGTTCTGAAATTCACCAGCCCGAACCCAACGTCCGTTTCGATAGCGATAGTCTCCAAACACAACCCGCCCTCGCCCCGCCGGAACGAACGCACGAATCGGCCGATGTGACGACCGATGCGGATAGGCGGTTACTTCCAGTGTATCGGCGCCGTAAACCGGGATTGAACGACCATACCCCAGACCCTTCGCCGTGCTTAGCCCGACCCGCAACCCATTGAACATGCCTGGGCCGATCGCGACGGCAATCGCGCCAACCTGCCCCAGTTCAAGGCGATTCATAGACAGCAGGTGCTGAATCTGGCCGAGCAGCACGCTGGTCTGATTCCGACCGGAATGCCAGATGACCTCGGACACGCGGCGCCCGTCATAGAGCGCGAGCCCCGCCATCTCCGTCGAGGTGTCAATCGCGAGCAACACTGGCTTATCGGTTTCCACCGAACACCTCCTTGCGAAACGCCGCAATTCGCTCGCGATACCGCTCACCGCGCGGGTAAAACATCAATGTGCGCTTCGTATCCGCCAGATATTCGATCGTTATCAGCAGATGCTCATCCGGGATAACCGCGCCCAATCTCTCTGGCCACTCGATCACCACGATTCCGTTCGGATCATCGAGATACTCTTCATGACCGAACGTGTCAATCTCTCCCGGGTCATCGATTCGATACAGATCAAGATGGTAGAGCGTGACCGGCTGACCGTCCGCGGTCTGCCCTTCATGTTCCACCACAAGCGTGAACGTCGGGCTCTGCACGTAACTCTCGATCTGCAGTCCCAGCGCCAACCCCTGCGTAAGGAGAGTCTTGCCGGATCCAATCTGTCCGAATAGCAGCACTACGTCTCCCGGACAAAGTACTTGTCCGAGATGCAATCCCACATTTCGCGTCTGCTGGGGACTGTGGCTGATCAGGTCGAGTCCCGGTCGTTCGTTGCTCATGGCGCCCATTCAATTTCGCGCGAGCTATCATGCCGCTAATCGTAAACGAAATGCCCCCAGAAGTGACAGCAGCACCCCTGCCCCACAGCGTATGCCCGCCGGGCGCAAGACGCAACGAACGGAGGAGGCGATTAACCGGCTCTCCTTGCTTCGGGCGGGTGAAACCGCAACCCGTCTTTGAGGTCTTCGATCATCGTCCCGGACTTCCGGCGCAAGATCATGCCGAACATCCAGACATCACCGATCGCCCCGCCGAAGTTAACAGCAAGCGGCGTCACCAGCAGCATTCCGTTATTCACGAACGGCATCAACAGGATCCCGACCAGACTGATCACCACCAGGGGCGCCAGAATAATCACGCTGAACTGTGCGCGGGAAAACTGATATCCGGGAGCGCTGCAATAGAGTACCGGGAGAATCTTCTGTACGATCGTTGCTCCAAACGTCGGTCGCCCGCCGAAATACCAGAAACCGAGCCCGTGAATCGCTTCATGCACCAGCAGTGCGCCGATCACAACGGCCAGGAGAGCGACCATCCCGCCGAGCCTGAGGGAGAAATACAACGTGTCGTTGTCCGAGCCGTACTCCACCAGTGATCCGTCGCCGCCTAATGTCCCCCCAACCTGCGTGTGAACCAGTGCGAACAGGATGAAGCCTGCGACGGTCATAACTGTGGCTAGCACTGTCCAGACGACGGAAATCGCAAGCGTCGGCTTGAACTCTTCATATGGACCAGCTGAGGCTATCTGGTCCTGGCAATCAGGCGGATTCCCGTTGCGTTCCATCTCGTTGACGCATGTCCTTGGGTTTCAATCAGGCAGATCCAACCAGCGTCAATCCGTTGCGCTCAGCCTGAATCATTGAGCCGGGCGGCAGAATCCAGACGATCCAGGCCATCCACACATCGCGAATTGATACCGCGGCATTCGCCGCAAGCGGGGCAATCAACCAGACTGCTCGCGCATCGATCGCCATCAGTCCGATTCCGATTGCTGACAGGGCAGTTAATGGCGTCAGCGAATAGGTGAGA
>SKTL01000333.1 GCA_007122555.1 Thermomicrobiaceae bacterium
GGGGTTTCATGCCATGATGCAGGTGCGTCTGGATCAAGGTCGAAGTCTTCGAGGAGCTGTCGATTCCAGTGCAGGATCGGGCTTCCCAGCGCCCAGGGAACTGCCCAGATCTGCCCATTGTGTTCCGAAGCGATGAGCCCGCCTTCGAGAAACTCTCCCTCGCCGCGTTCCCGGATCTGCTGGACGAAGTCGTCCATCGGTTCCAGCCAGCCTTGCTCTGCAATATTCGCGATCAACGCCGCGGTGAGGAATACCGAGTCCCACGGGGAATCTCGGGCAATGAACGCTCCTGTGAGCACGGTCTGCAGGTCAGGGGTCGTAATGGTCTCCGTATTCGGCTGCACTCCGTACTCGTCGTTGTAGAGGTCAACGATCTCCTGGACTGGATCCATGTGCGATCCAAGCAGCAATCCCAGCTCACCCGAATAATCTCGCTCCTGCTCCGCCGCAGCATCGTCTGCAGAGTCATCAACGACGTCATCAGCAACGTCGTCGGCGGCATCGTCGGCGCGCTCAGTCGTACACGCCGCCAGCATCGAGCCGTACATGGAGATTCCGGCGCCGGCCATGCCAGCCTTCATCAACTTTCGACGGTCAAACTTGCGACCCTTGAGTCGCGTGTTCAACTGCGACATCTGTCGATAGAATTGGTAGATGTTCATCGCGTTTCCTCCTCAAACGAATTGCAGCAAGCTTGATGGGTGATCGATTCACCGCCATCGTCAGGACAATGCGTTTCAGCCTTCGTGCATCCTGTCTGCTCTACCCCCCAATCGATCTGTGATCTCCTCCGCTGCGGCGCGGACAGCGACCGCGACATCTTCGGCGATCTCTCCAGTAAGCCTGGTATCCGGACCGGAAACGCTGATCGCGGCGGCTACGTTCCCCTGTGAGTCAAAAATCGGGGCGCCAAAACAGCAGGCTCCATCTTCATTTTCCCCGCGATCGCGCGAGAATCCGGAAACCCGGATGCGGTTGATCTCGTTTCGCAGCGCATCTGCATCGGTCAGGGTTCGCGATGTCCGGGCCGGCAGCGGTCCGCGCAGGAACGCCTCCTGTTGACCGGCAGTCAAATGCGCCAGAATCGCCTTGCCGATCGCCGTCGAGTGCACGTTGTCATGAGCGCCGACCTGCGCGGACATTCGCAATCCGTGATCGCTCTCGACCATATCCACGTATACGATCCGGCCGCTGGCCAGAATGCCCAGGTTGACCGTCTCATTGAACCGATGGTGCAAATCCTCGAGAACCGGCCGGGCGACGGTGCGCAGATCGATCCGCTCCAGCGCCGACTGCCCGAGATGCACCAGATTGAGCCCCAACTGATACTTGCTCGAACCGTCGACACGCGATACATAGCCGCGATCTTCTAGCGTCGCTAGAATCCGGAACGTGGCCGACTTGGTTGAACCGATCGCGCGGGCAAGCTCACTCACGCCAACGGGTTCGGAGGCTGCCGACATCGCTTCCAGCAAATCTATCGATCGGTCCACCACCGCAATGCGATAGTTTTTCGACCGGTCATCGCTCACGATCATGCAGCTCCCCGCGCAATTGATCCGGCGACGTCATCCATGATCTCCAGCGCCTCGCCAATCACCTGGTCGGTATGCGCCAGCGAGAACCCGGCATGGCCTGGAGGCCCGACGCCGGTATAAGCATGGAAATAGACGCCTCGCTCCATGCATCCGAGATAGAACTTGCGATTGAGTTCGTGATCATGATTTGCGAGATCAGCGACGGATTGAACAGGATCTCGTCGGCCGAAGTAGAGTCCGAATCGCGTCCCCAGCCCCTGAACGCGGACGGGTAGTTCGTGCCGGTCGAACGTCTCTTGCAGATCCCGGTAAAAGCCCTGGCTGACCTCTTCGACGTGTTCGAACAGGCCCGGCTGGCTCAACGTATCCAGTGTTGCCAGCGACGCCAGAACGCTGTGGAGGTGACCGGAATAGGTTCCGCTGTGCGCCACGGGACCACTTGGAACGAGCTGTTCCATCAGATCCGCGCGGCCGGTCAAGGCCGAGAGCGGCATTCCATTGGCGAGCGCCTTGGCCCAGGTGCTCAGATCCGGATGCACCCCATAGTACTCCTCCATGCCGCCAAGGCGAGTCCGGAACCCGGACAGAACCTCGTCGAAGATCAGCACGATATCCCGCTCGCGTGTTCGGGAGCGGATCAGCTCGAGCAAGCCCTCGACCGGCGGGATGCACCCCGCGTTGTAGTGCACTGGCTCGAGAATCACCGCCGCAAGGTCATCAGCGTGCTGGTCAATGGCTGCGGAGAACGCGTCGGGGTCGTTCCACGGAACCATGACCAGTTCATCGGCCCCGGCTTCCGGGACTCCAGCGGACTGGGGGATGATCTTCCGATCGGCGCCGTCCGGCTTGAACAGAAACGTATCGGTCAGACCGTGAAAGTGCCCGTCGAACTTCAGGATCTTGCGGCGCCCGGTTGCATGTCTCGCCAGACGTACGGCCACGGCCGTCACTTCGCTACCGGTGCTGGCGAAGCGCACACGTTCCGCCGACGGGATGATCTCGCAGAGACGCTCGGCGAGCTGCGGGTGGTATCGCGTCTCGGACGCGGCGATCGTGCCCGCGTCAAGCGCATTAACAACCGCCTCGCGAATCGCTGGGTGTTTGTGCCCCAGAATCGCGGCGCCGTTGGACGTATTGAAATCGATGTATCGTTTCCCATCCTCCGCGTACAGATAGGGGCCATCGCCGCCAGACATGTAGACGGCGCGCCCCAGGTAGGGATAGATCCGCATCGACGCCGAGACTCCTCCGGCAAGTGCGTTAGCTGATCCGGACCTGACTCCGGCTGCGCCTGGAGTTTGAGTCATTACTCCTGCGACCTCTCTGTGTTCCATACAGTGAAACGTATCGGTACTGCTTGAAACATACTAGCAAGGGCGTCGTTCGCCTGTCAAGACATCCGCTTGACGCGAGATCTGGAAACGTGCCGATTCCGCACGTTTCCGAGTGGATTCGCGCAGAATCCGGCCCGGGGGCCAGTACGACATCGCGCGACAACTGCAAAGCACTGGCGTCTCCGTTTCGCTGAGTGAAGTGATACTTGACGGGGTGATACGGCGCCGCTAGCCTGAATCCATAATCGCCAGAACAGCGTTTCAGGAAACCGGCTCCAGATTGCTCAGGAAAGGGAATCATCATGCGAATAGGGTTAGTCGGGATGTACCACGAGACGAACACCTTCGCGCTCGAGCGAAATGACACGCTCGATGCCGACGTTGCCGTTGGTCACGAGGTGATTGACCAGGCGCATCCCCGCAACTTCATGGGCGGATTCATTGAGGTTGGCAGGGCGAACGGGTTCACGTTCGCGCCGACATCTCACGTCAAGTTCGTTCACGGCGGTCTGATCGAGGCCCATGTCTTCGAGCATTACCGGGACCAGATTGTCAATCAGCTTCGCGAGGCTGGAGAACTGGACGGCGTCTACTTCTGTCTGCACGGGGCAATGGCCGCTGAGGATCCCCACACAGACGCTGAAGGAGACCTGATCGCCGCCTGCCGGGAGGTAACCGGTCCGGACGTTCCCTATGTCGCGACCTACGACTTCCACGCCATCCTCAGTCCGGAGGAGTGCGCCAATCTCTCAGCTGCTTTCCCGAATGACACCAATCCGCACATCGATGGCTACGAGCGCGGCCGGGAGGCAGCCGACTGCCTTGCGAAGGTCCTTCAGGGAGCGATCAACCCGGTGACGCGCGTTGTCCATGTGCCGATCATCGGCCCGAACATCGGTCAGAGCACCTGGGCGCACGACCCTGATGAGGAGCGGCGGCTTCCGCTGTTCCAGCTCAACGAGCTGCGCGCAGAAATGGAGCAAACCCCGGGGATTATCAATCTGACCGTCATGGGCGGTTACGGCTTCGCGGACACTCCGCATTCATGCATGTCCGTGGTTGCGACAGCCGATGGAGACGCAAATCTGGCGGTGCAGAAGGCGAAAGAACTGGCGCAGGCCGTCTGGGACAAACGACACGATATTCTCAATGTCCGGCCGTATGTGAGCATCGACGAGGGCGTTCGGCAAGCGATGCAGCATGACGGGGATCGCCCGATCGTGCTCGTCGATCTCGGGGATGACCCGGGAAGCGCTTGTGTTTCAGACAGTCCGGCCGTCCTCGAGAGCGTGCTTCGTCTGGGTGCGTCCGATGCCGTTCTGGCGATCCGGGACCCCCACGTCGTTCAGGCCGGCATCGAGGCAGGCGTCGGGGCAACGCTGTCGATGA
>SKTL01000222.1 GCA_007122555.1 Thermomicrobiaceae bacterium
ACGATATGGATTGTCCATACATGGACGAAACACCAGGCGGCATGATGTCTCGGGGCAATCTTCATCAGATGATGAACGACGATATGAAATGCCCCTTCTCAGACAGGATGCCGGACAACGCTATGAGCATGGGCATGCATGGTGATAACGGGCATCACGCTCGTCAGATGATGGATAGTGACCGGGAGTGCCCGCTTGTGGCGAAGCATACGAAGCAGTAACGAAAAGGAACACTGACAACTATGTCTAACCGAGCAACGCGACAACAACGCCGGACCGAACGTCAGCGGAAGAAGTCCGGCCCCGCATTCTCCCCGACAGTGCTCGCGGCGATTGCGGGCGGCGCAGCGATCCTTATCGTCGCCGCGCTGCTCATGTTCTGGCCGGGAGGCGATGCCGAGGCCTCATTCGAACCGGTCGAATCGATTGAATACGAGTACAGCCCGAACCACCTGCATGGCATCGGCTACGATCCAGACAACGACCGCATCTACCTTGCGTCGCACTTCGGTCTCTTCGCGCGCGAAGGCGATCAGTTGTTCCAGGTCGGCGACGAGCGGTCCGACCTGATGGGGTTCTCCATGAATCCCGAAGACCCAACCGAGATCTTCGTCAGCGGGCACCCACAGGGAGGCGGGAACCTCGGTCTCCTGCATTCGACGGATGAGGGCCTCACCTACGGGCAGATTTTTTCAGGTGTCGCGGATGAGGTCGTTGATTTTCACGCGATGACAATCAGCGCCGCCGATCCCGATTATTTCTATGGCGCATTCATGGGACAGATCTACCGAAGTCAGAACCGGGGTCACGATTTCGTTGCGTTCGAACCTGAAGGCCTGGATAGCTCCGGACTCTGCTGGGGTGTTCCCTGTCTGGCCGCCAGCAGCGATGATCCGGAAACCGTGTTCGCCGGAACGCAACAGGGGTTGCTGATTTCCATCGACGGCGGCGAATCCTGGGAGATCCTCAACAGCGAGCTCGGTCAGGTTGCTGCTGTTTCGGCGCATCCATCGAACCCCGACAGGCTCGTCGCCTACACCGAAGCAATGGGACTGGCCGTTTCCGAAGACCGCGGTCAGACCTGGGAATCCCGACAGGGCGACATGCCGGTAACCGAAGGCGGGTTTGTTTTCGCTATTGCGCTCAACCCGGACGATGACGACCAGATGTTTGCCGCGACGATGAACAACGAGGTCTTCGAAACGACCGACGGCGGCGAAACCTGGCATCGAATCGTGTAGCGAGGGCGAATTGGCGGCGGCCGGGCGGCGACTGTCTCGCGGGTGTCACTTCTTCCGAAGCTGCTCGTAGACCCAGCCAAGCACGGCGCCGTAGACGATATGCCGGAATATCTCCTGCATGAACGGAACGAACCGATTGAACGGCTGCAAGGTTCCGCGCTTTATCTCCGGGTGAATTCGATCGAGTACGGTAATGATCGGCCAGAGAACCATATTCTCGGCCAGGCCGAACACGGTCCCCTTGAGCCACCCTGGGCCGGGGAAGCGGTCTTCAATATGGGCGTAGACCGCTCCCAGCAAGGCGCCGTTGAACATATGCATCGCCGTTCCCAGGATCGGCCACAGGCGACCTCCCCCGGGAACCATCCCGGACAGCAGCCGCAGGTCATTCGACTTGTACCGCGTGAGGGCGAGATCGAGCGCCATAGCGATCAGAAACGCCAATCCGGCAAGAGACCCGGCAACGATTCCAGCCGCCGAGCGGTGGGTTGATTCGTCTGTTCTCATCAGGCCATCTCCAACATTGAAACCGGTTTGCTCAGCTCGAAGACGGGCGGCATGGAGCGCTTGTGACTGGATCGAGCAACCATCTCCCGGACCTGCTTGACCGTCTCCGGATCAAAACCGCTTGTATCGATGCCGCTGTCAAGAGCCTCGAGAATCCCGTCGAGCTCCTCGTACGTGATGCCCATTTCCTCCTCGTCCGTCTGCCCAGCCCAGAGGCCTGCGCTCGGCGGGCGGTCGATGATCCGCTCGGGAACGCCGATCCCGCGAGCCAGTTGGCGCACTTGATGCTTGTAGAGCGACCCAAGCGGAAGGAGATCGACGCCGCCGTCACCGTGTTTGGTGAAATAGCCGACCATCAGCTCGGTCCGGTTCCCGGTTCCGACAACCATGAGCCCGTTCGTGTTGGCGATGTGATAGAGCGTGATCATGCGAAGGCGCGGCTTGATATTGGCGACGGCAAGCTCGGTTCCGTCGGGGAGCGTCCTCAGCATAGAGTCGAACGGCTGGCTCAAATCGATTTCGAGTGGACGGATGCCGATCTGCTCGGCAAGCATGTGTGCGTCATCGATATCCGTCTGCTGGGAATAGGCCGGCATAATTACGCCGGTTACTCGATCCCGACCGAATGCGCGCGCAGCGAGCGTCGCGACGACGGCTGAATCGATCCCGCCGGAGAGGCCGACCGCCACTCCGCGAGCTCTCGCGGACTCAATCCGCTCGCGCATCCATCGTTCAATCGCCTCGGCAAGCGTCGCCATTGACATGCTCCTTCACAGGATGAAACCAGGACTTCCGGATCAGAAATACGCTCCCCTGATCTTAGCAGTTTGCCGGAATTATCGAGCAGCGATTAACCAGGTGTCATCGGCAGTGCTTACAATACGTGGTGTGCGCGCTGCACAAGAACTTGCCAGGCGCTGGAAGGTATCACCGAGCCGATGACCATCATGACAATCGTGCTTTTGATCACCGGACTCGTGCTTCTCGTCGGCGGCGCAGAAGTCCTGGTGCGGGGGGCGACTCGTCTCTCGCTGGCACTCGGCATTTCTCCGCTGGTTATCGGATTGACCGTCGTCGCCTACGGAACCAGCTCGCCTGAGGTCGCGGTAACGCTACAGGCTGGGTTCGCGGGGGAAACCGATCTGGCTCTTGGCAACGTCATCGGCAGCAACATCGCCAACGTCTTGCTCGTACTCGGCCTGGCGGCAATGGTCGCGCCGCTGATTGTTCGCAGCCAGCTGGTCCGATTCGATGTACCGATCATGATCGGCGCCTCCGTTTTGTTGCTGGTGCTTGCGCTCGACGGGCGAATCGGCCGAATCGAGAGCGGGATTCTGGCGGCGGGAGCCTTCATTTACAGTGGTGTGGTGCTCTACATCGGAACTCGCCGGGGCAGACAACCCGCAACCATGCCCGAACTCCCCGACGAGAGCATCACCGTCGAGCGCACCCGTTTTCGTGGAATCGGCCGTCACGCACTCTACGTCGTCATCGGGCTCGGGCTCCTCGTGCTGGGTTCGCGCTGGCTCGTTGATGGGGCCATTGAGATCGCCGTCGCACTCGGCGTCAGTCAGATGGTGATCGGGCTGACGGTCGTCGCGATCGGAACCTCATTGCCCGAAATCGCGACATCGATGCTCGCGGCGTTCAAGGGAGAACGTGACCTCGCCGTTGGGAACGTCGTGGGCAGCAACATCTTCAATATCTTCCTGGTGCTCGGAGTTGCCGGGTTCATCGTCCCGGTGGACATTCCGGTCCCCACCTCGGCGCTGAACTTCGACCTGCTGGTGATGATCGCCGTGGCCGTCGCCTGTTTGCCGATCTTCTTCACCGGCGGCGAAATCGCCCGCTGGGAAGGCGGACTCTTCCTCGGGTACTTCGCAGCCTACACCGCCTATCTCATTCTGCGATCTCAACAGCACGAAGCGCTTCCGGCGTACAGCCAGATCATGCTGGTCTTCGTTATCCCGCTTACCGCGGTGACCCTCATCGTGCTCACGATTCACGCGATTCACACCCGGCGCGTTGAACGCCAGCAGATGATGGACTCAACCAGTAGCGATTAGTCTGTTACATGATTCACAATACATCATTAACGCTGGAGGCTCCGTATGGTAGCCTGTTATCTGGCACTGATCGACCGGGCAGTCCACAGCCCGGTCATTGCGTAACCGGTTCACCAACTTCTCACGCGTGTGATCCGGTCGGGGAGCGTCTCGGAACGGCGTCAACGGGGACGGGCTATCCGGATGGGGATTCTCGTTGCAGTACTGTCAGGGTTTGCAGTGGCGCTTGCCGCTCCCTGGCTCACGCGCTGGCTGGGTGATCGCGTCGGGTGGGTCATTGCACTCCTGCCGCTGTCGATCACGGTGTATCTGCTTACCTTCATTCCGGACCTCGCTGACGGCGGCTCGGTTCACTACTCATTCGCCTGGATCCCGATTCTCGATGTCTATCTCTCGTTTCAGATAGACGGGCTTGGCCT
>SKTL01000277.1 GCA_007122555.1 Thermomicrobiaceae bacterium
CGCCGTCGGCGATCGCTCCGAGGATGTCATAGACCTGATCGACGATTTCCGAGTCTACCTGGAGAAGTGCGCGCCAGTCTTCAGCCGTCATCTGAATATCAAAGCGATCCTCCAGGCCCTCGAGCATTGCCTCGCCCGGGAACGGCTCAACGATGATCTCGCTGTTCTCCGGGCTTGTCTGCGTCGATTTGATACGACATCCCATTGCTTCCAGCGTCAGGATCATGCTGAGCATTGCGCCCTCGACGCCTTGCGCGCCCAGGCCTGCCCACGCCCGACTGAGCCGGGAACGCGCTCGCTCCGGGAACGATGCGGAATCGTTATCCGCACATGCCAGCATTGCGATGTTCGCCAGCATGAACTGGCTCCATGCGAGGTGATCCCGATCGTTGAATTGCTGCTCCATCACGCCCGTCAGCTCCCTGCACTTGACAACTATGTCAACCACCCTTAGCCATCATTGTTGCAGATTGCAACAACGGTTGACTTCCTTTGTCTCTCTGTCAATGCAATTTCGAGTTCCGCCGGCGACTCGGTTCCAGCTGTTGATAACAATTCTATAGCTGTGGATAAACTCATCGAATCGTGGAGTTAAATCTGGATAACTGTCGAGTAATGCTGGAGAACTCATGGACAATCGATAGAAGCGTGTGGACAGATTTTCCAGTGACACGTGTCAATCCGTGGGCGTCCACGTTCCAACAATGGTTTAATCTACGTCTATCAACAGCGCCTGGAGACCCGTTTCGCGACTGCGACGCCGATCGCCGGAGTTCTCCGCTCAGTCCACACCGCTACTAGGACTACGGTTAATTATCTGCATTCATATTAAGCGATCAGGACAACGAAATCCGGAAAACTTCGCGGATAATTTTCAGCGCGACATAACGGATGATTTATGTCTGATTTCCCCTCATTCAGTAGGCGATAGTCGGCGTCCGATGATATGTCAACCTGTCACTGCGACCCTTCTGCCCGAGCGCCCAGAGATGCCAGTCGATCTCATAGGCACGTTGCGGAGAACCAAGCTCAAATGTGGATAACGTTATGTTATCCACAGCGACAATCGTTGCCGCCCTGATTTCCACCTCAAACGCCGATCCCGCCGGCACGATCCGGCCCTGGGATAGCGTTCGTTCGAGCTCAGCGCTGTATTTGAGGACGCCCAGGTGCTGCAGAACTTGCGGAACCTTGTAGTCTGCAAATGCGGTCAGGCAGGAGAGATCATCAAAGAGGCGCACCCCCCGTGATTCAAACGCTGCTCCGAGGTCACTGACCAGTATCTGGGCCCGCTTGTAGAAGGGAATCGCGCGACCGTTATACGCACGTACGTCCACAAATGACGGAAAGCTGGTAATGACCCGTCGAAGCAAGGATGCACCGGAATTGCCTGCTTCGGAGATGGCGGTGAGAAAGCGTCCATCGTAATCTCTGAGCAGCGCCTCTCCGGCTTCGCGCAGGTTATGCACCCTGGCGGCGAACTCCGGGATCACTGATTCTCCCCGGAGAATGTGGGCGACATCGGCAGCCGGGATCGTCGCCAGGTAGTGGGCATCGGTGATTGGGTAGCCGGCGAGCAGCGCTCGGCGGAGCGCGAGTGTCAGCGCCCAGTACCCATTTTCAGTCCGTTCCTGGTAGGTGATTCGCCAGCGGGGGCAGCCCCAGAAATAGAAATTCAGCGCATCGAGCACCAGCACAAAGTTGGCCAGTTCATCGTCGGTAAGCGTTCGGGAGCCGAGGTGATCGGTTTCCCAGTTCATCACGTCTGGGAGAGCAGGAGAATCAATGATTTCACGAGCTACCCGGGTTGCCTGCTCTAGGTCGATAGTCACGTGGCGGGCGCGGTTCATGACGAATCGGGAGGCGGCGCGAACGCCGAGCGGGTCTGGAAAGCGCTGCATGGTGTACTCTCTTTCACATCAGTTTTGATATGGATTGTGACGCGAAAACCGGCGTGAGACAAAGCGAAGGAAGCGAGAGGGTGTGAATGATCGAGGCGTTGAGCCCGCGCGAGCGGATTGACGGGTTCATTCGAGAGATGCCGAAGGCGGAATTGCATGTTCATCTCGAAGGCGCCGTCCTGCCTGAGACGCTGTTGTCGCTTGCAAAGAAGCACGGGGTAGATCTGCCAGCCAGGGATCTCGACGGCATACGCGAGTTCTACACGTTCATCGATTTCGATCATTTCGTACGCGTCTACATGAAGATCAACGACTGTCTTGTGACGCCCGAGGATGTCGGTCTGATTACCGAAGAGCTCGGCAACGAGGCCGCTCGTCAGAATATCCGCTATCTTGAAGTGACGATCAGTCCGGGAACGCTCGTCTACATCCACGGGATGTCGTTCGACGAGATTCTGGAGCAGATCAATGCTGGAGCGGAGCGAGCGCGAACCAAGCATGGAGTGCGGATGCAATGGGTTCTGGACATCATCCGCGATATGCCGCCGCACATCAGGGAAGCGGGCGCCAAGTTCGCTATAGACGCCATGGATCGCGGGATCGTGGCGCTCGGCCTTGGCGGCACCGAATCGAGGTTCCCACCGGAAGAGTTTACCGACCTGTTCAGGATGGCGCGGAACGCCGGCTTACCGGGGACGCCGCATGCTGGGGAGACAGCCGGACCGGAGAGCATCTGGAACGCACTGCAGCTGCTTGACGCAGTCCGAATCGGACACGGGGTTCGGGCAATCGAGGATCCGTGGCTGGTTGAACACCTTGCGGAGAGCCAGATCCCATTAGAGATCTCGCCAACCAGCAACATCTGCATCGGCGTGTTCGATTCCTGGGAGGAGCACCCGTTCCGGACGCTGTACGATGCGGGGATAACGGTCACCGTGAACAGCGATGATCCGCCGATGTTCAACACCTCGCTAACACAGGAATACCGGGAGCTCGTTGACCGCTTCGGATTCACGGTTCCGGAACTTGAAGAGATTACGCTTGACGCGGTAACGCATTCATTCCTGCCGGAATCGGAAAAACGAGCGATGGCCGCCGAATTCAGGTCGGAGTTTGCGGAGCTTCGGGCAAAATTCGGGATTGACGTAGACTAGGTGCGTACGTACGATAGTTCCATACGCTGAGTTTAGGAGTTTTGGGCTATCGTTGGGTTATTGAGCAGGTTATGGTGAGCTACGTATACTTGGAGGACGTTTGTGGTTACGCCATGCCAGCGTGCTGTCTGACATCTGCTTGTGTTTCTGTTCTGTCAGCAGTCTATCCCGTCAGTGAAGAATCGAGGTGGTGATGGCCGAGGTGCTACTTACACAGGCTGTCAATGAGGCCGAAGAAGCGATCGAGTCCGGCAATTATGGCGGGGCGATCGAGGCCTGCCAGCGGATCCTGGGTCAGTTTCCGGAGTTTGCAGGCGCGCACCGGATTATGGGCGAGGCCTGCGCGGAACAGGGTGATCTGGAGGCAGCCCGCGAGGCGTTCCAACGAACGCTGGAGCGTGACCCGCAGAGTATTGCCGCGCACGTCGGGCTGGGAATGCTGGCGGAGGATGCTGGCGATAACGAGTCGGCGCTTGCCTACTATCAGGTTGCCTGGGAGATCGACCCGCGTCGGAGGGATCTTCGGGAACACGTGAGCCGTTTGTCCCAACTGATCTACGGCGCCGACGGGCGACTCTATCTGACTCGCGCTGCGCTCGCGTCACTGCATTTTCATGCCGGGCGCTGGGACCGGGCAGTTTCCGAGGCTGCACAGGTCCTGCAAGGGTTTTCGTCACGCATTGATATCCAGGTCCGACTGGCCGAGGCCTTGTGGCGGCGGGGCGATGATGCTCAGGCGAAGCAGGTGAGTTCGTCGATCCTGCGGGCTTTGCCGTCCGCGGTCGTGCCGCTATTGATGCTAGCGGACATTCATCGGCGGGAAGGCGACTGGTCACGTGCGCAAGACTATCTGAAGCAAGCCCGGGATATTGACCCGGATGGAGTCCGCGCCTCGGATCTGATCATGGTTGGATTCGATGAGCAGGCTGATTTTCTGGCAGTCGACGCGATCCCGACGATTGATGATCAACTTGTGCATGAAGAACCGGCGCGGTATGCGCCAGCTCCGGACTTCACCGCGGCGGACAGTGACGATATTGCAGAGGCTGTGACGGATGTCGGAACGGAAGACGTGGTGGTCCCGGATCCATCGGGTGAACCGCCCGAGCTGCCGGATATGGAGCCGACTGGAGTTCAGCCGTTCCAGTGGGAAGATCTTGGGGACGAAAATCTGGAG
>SKTL01000346.1 GCA_007122555.1 Thermomicrobiaceae bacterium
CCCGGGCGGCGTGCCTGTGGGAGGCACCGTCGGTCGACGAGATCCGCAACTACATCGATCCCTCGCTGGAGCCGGCGAGCACCCAGACGTACTTCCCGGTCAACGAGGAGCGCGCCGTCGGGCTACCCGCCAGTCACCTCGCCTGACCGGATGACCCACACGGCCACAGGATGGTCGCCGGAGGGACGAACGTGTCCTACGACGTGATCGTGGTCGGGGCCGGCTCGGCCGGGTGCGTGCTCGCGGCCCGGTTGAGCGAGGACGCCTCGTGCGAGGTCCTGCTGCTCGAAGCCGGGCCCGACTACCCCACCCGCGAACGACTCCCCGTCGACATCGCCGACGGCACCCGCTTGCCCTCCGACCGCAGCACGAGCCACGACTGGGGCCTTGTCAGCACCCCCGGCATCGGGGGCGTGCCGGCGGTCCCGTTGCCTCGAGGTCGGGTCGTGGGGGGTTCCTCGGCGGTGAACGGCACCTTCGCGCTGCGAGGCTTCCCGGAGGACTACGACGCCTGGGAGGCGGCCGGCAACCAGGGCTGGGGCTTCAGCGACGTCCTCGACGTGTTCCGCAGGCTGGAGACCGACCTCGACTTCGCCGACCGCCCGTGGCACGGCACGGTCGGCCCGGTGCCGGTCCGCCGCCACCCACCCACGGAACAGAGCGTGCTCGCGCACACCTTCCTCGAGGCAGCACAGAAGGCTGGCCATCCCCCTCTGGCCGATCACAACGAGCCCGGGGTCGTCGGGGCGGGCCCCCTCCCGGTCAACACCCTCGGCCGGCTGCGCATGAGCGCAGCGATCACCCACCTCGAACCGGCCCGGGGACGTCCCAACCTCACCGTCCGGGGCCATGCGCCGGTCGATCGGGTCGAGGTCGTCGCCGGACGGACACGCGGCGTCCGGTTGGTGACCGGTGAGCTCCTCGGTGCCGAACTCGTCGTGCTCTCCGCCGGCGCCTACGCGAGTCCGGGAGTGCTGCTGCGATCGGGGATCGGGCCCACGGAGGACCTGGCAGCGCTCGGTGTCGACACGGTGACGGATCTGCCCGGCGTGGGACGCAACCTCGTCGACCACGGGCTGGTATCGGTCGACGTCGCGGTCCCCGCCGAGCCGGTGGAGCGCCCCAACTACCAGACCATGGTCACCTGGCGCTCCGACGGTGGTGACGGCCCACCCGACCTGCACCTGTTCGCCTGCGGCCCGTTCGAGACCCGTCGCACCCGAGGTGACCGGCAGGAGGCACGCCTGATCGTGGGGTTGGTGGACCCCGCTTCCCGTGGACAGGTGCAGCTGGCCTCGACCGACCCGACGACACCCCTGCACATCGATCCCGGCTACCTCGAGGACCGGCGCGACCTCGACCGCCTGGCCACGGGCGTGGGTGAGATCCGCCGGATCCTGGACACCGAGGTGCTCCGGTCGCTGGCCATCGGTGAGGAGCTCTCCCCGGGCGCACACCTCACCGAAGACGCGGATCTGCGCGCGGCGCTGCCATCGCTGGTCCGGACCTACCACCACCCCGTGGGGACCTGCCGGATGGGCACCGACCCCGACGACGGCGCCGTGGTCGACGCGCACGGCTGCCTCCACGGCATCGGCGGGCTGGTCGTCGCGGACACATCGATCATGCCGACGATCCCCCGAGCGAACACCAACCTGCCGACCCTGATGCTCGCCGAGCGCATCGCCGGGTGGCTCACCGCGCACACCTGAACCATCGAGGAGACGACCATGATGACCGCGACCACGCAGACGATGACGCTCGACCCCGACCGGCTCCAGGCGTTCATGCAGCGCTTCGCGGCGGACCAGGCCGCGACGATGCACGCGGCCACCGTCGTGCTCGGCGACCAGCTCGGCCTGTACCGAGCACTCGCCGAGGGAGGTCCTCAGACCGCTGACGAGCTCGCGGCGGTCACCGGATGCCATCCGCGGCTGGTCCGCGAGTGGCTCAACGCGCAGGTGGCGAGCGCCTACTGCGAGCACGAGGACGGCAGGTACTGGCTGGCACCGGAGCAAGCTGCCTGCCTTGCGGATCCCTCGAGTCCCACCTTCGTCGCGGGCGGGGCGATGGTGGTCAGCTCGGTCCACAAGGACACCGAGCGGGCACAGGAGGCCTTCACCACGGACGGCGGGATCGGGTGGGACGAGCATCATCCCTACCTGTTCGCCGGGACCCAGCGTTTCTTCGAGCCGGCCTACCGGACGAACCTGGTGGGGCACTGGATCCCCGCCCTCGAGGGCATGGAGGGCAAGCTGCGGTCGGGTGCCCGGGTCGCCGACATCGGTTGCGGGCACGGCGTCCCGCTGATCCTGCTGGCACAGGCCTACCCCGAGTCGTCGTTCATCGGCTTCGACGCCCACGCCGGCTCGGTCGAAGCCGCGCGCCGGGAAGCCGCAGAGGCCGGGGTTGCGGACCGCGTGAGCTTCGAGGTCGCCGGCGCCGACGGGTTCGACGGAGACGACTACGACCTGATCTGCGTGTTCAACGCCCTGCACGAGTGGGGCGATCCGGTCCAAGCCGCACGCCACATCCGGCGAGCGCTGGCACCGGACGGCGCATGGATGTTCACCGAGCCGCGTACCGACGACGAGCTGGTGGAGAGCGTCCGAGCCCGGACGTTCTTCTCGGTATCGACCTTCGTGTGCACCCCCAGCGCGCTGGCCCAGGGGGCCGGGGATCCCCTGGGCGCCCAGGCAGGCGAGGCGCGTCTGCGCCGGCTGGTCGAGGACGCCGGCTTCACCCGGTTCCGGCGGGCCACCGAGACCCCCGCCTTCATGGTCCTGGAGGCGCGCCCGTGACCGCACCGCCATCGACCTCCTCGGGAGGAGTACCCATGAGCACCCTGTCCGGTGCATCCAGCGACGTACGGCACGTCGCCACGTCGGTCGCCGAGGTGTTCGGCCGCGAGGTCCGCGGCGAACCGTTGTCCGCCGACGGCAAGTCGGGCGCCCACATGGAGCGTGTCGTCGTCGACAGGCAGAGCTACGTGCTCAAGTACCTGCATCCGGCCGACGACTGGCTCATGCGCGCGACCGGCGACGACCACTACCGGCCGCTCACCCTCTGGCGCCACGGTTGGATGGATCGGCTCCCCGACTGCATCGATCATGCGGTGGTCGGCGCCGCTTGGCGGGAGCGACCCGACGGTCCTGCCGGGGTCCTGGTGATGCGTGACGTCGGCGCCTCGCTGATCCCCGACGGCGACGTCCGGATCCCGCTGGGCCAGCATCTCGACCTCATCGACCACATGGCCCGGATGCACGTGGCGTTCTGGGGGTGCCGCGACACCATCGGGCTCCTGGAACTGTCCGAACGCTTCGTGTGGTTCGGTCCACAGCTTGCGGAGCGCGAACGGGCACGCGGCGGCACCGACCCCGTACCGACCCGGTTCGTGCCGGCGGGATGGGAACGGTTCCTCGAGCGAGCTCCGCGGGCCGCCGACGTCGTGTTCTCGCTGCTCGACGACCCGACACCGCTCGTCGCCGCCCTGGACGACACCCCGCAGACGCTCATCCACGGCGACTGGAAGGCGGCCAACCTGGGGAGCCATCCCGATGGCCGGACGATCCTGCTCGACTGGGACCTCCCGGGCGTCGCACCCCCCTGCGCCGAGATCGCCTGGTACGTCTGCCTCAACCGAGCCCGCCTGCCGCAGAGCAAGGAGGACACCCTGCTCGCCTACCGCGACGCGCTCGAACGACACGGGGTCGACACCCGGTCGTGGTGGGAGCGCCAGTGCCTGCTATCCCTGCTCGGCACGCTGCTGCTGTTCGGTTGGGAGAAGGCACTTGGCGACGATGCAGAAGCCGCTGCGGAGCTCGCATGGTGGGAGGCGAAGGCACTCGAGGGCGCCGACCAGCTGTGAATGGGGCGTCAGCCGGCGTCCTCGCCCGACATGGGAGCGTCGCCGTCGGTCGCGGCGGAACGTCGCGGAGCTTGCCGCAGTGCCTCGAGGTTGGCGAGGGCGGTGTCCACCATCTCCGCAGGCGTGAGCCGGCGACCACGCCCGGCGGCGTCAGCGGCGGCGTCCTCCCCGAGGCGCTGCTCGAGCTGAGTCCAGGCGGCGGCGAGGCGTTGCGCCTCCGCACCGAAGCTCGGCGTGGCGCCCGCCGTGACCGCACCGTGCAGGACCGCCGCGGCCTCGTCCGCCTCGATGCGGGTGAGCAGCTCGACGAGGTTGCGCAGCGTCGTGAGCTGGTGGGTGTAGTCACCGAGGCGTCGCC
>SKTL01000361.1 GCA_007122555.1 Thermomicrobiaceae bacterium
GATGCCGGACCAACTGTGGCGACAATCTTCGTCTTGCGTCCGTTAATTTCCCCTGACAACGGGAATCCTCCTCGGACCACTGGATAACGGCGATGGCATCCAGTTCTCATCACATTTTAATCCGTACGCTGCAGACCATAGCACGTTGTCTCGACGACGGGTAGTGAACGATGACAGTGGACACGGACGAGTGGTCCCGCGACAATACGTTGACGATAGGGTATAAACTGGAGCAGGTTGCCCGGTCAAACGGGGTACCTGTGTATACACGTGTTTGGCGGACGTACGGACGTTGCGAATTTCGCAACAATCGGTGGAACGGCTTGGGTCGTTCCGGTAGTATTAGCTGCCAGGTAGATGAGCGCCGCGTGCGCCGCAACTGCAGCCTGCCACGGAAATGCTTCGCCCGGGCATCGTGCCCGCGCACTTGAACGAGTACCCGACTCGCTCCGCCTGACGAAGTTCCGCCGTGTCTGGCTCTATCTGAAAACGAAACTGGAGGCGTGGTCAATGGCGAGCACGAAGAAGAGCCGCACCAAGGGGTTCCCGCTCGAAAAGGATGGCCTGCTGGAAATGTACCGGCAGATGTATCTCATCCGCGAGTTCGAGAATGCCTCGGCAGAACAATATGCGATGGGTAAGATCGCCGGTTTCCTTCATCTCTATATCGGTGAAGAAGCGATCGCTGTCGGTTCGATCATGGCGATGGAAGAGCGCGATCACGTCCTGACCCATTATCGGGATCACGGATACGCGCTGGCGCTCGGACTCGATCCCGGCGAGGTGATGGCCGAACTCTTCGGCAAGAAGACCGGCGTTACCGGCGGTCGCGGCGGCTCGATGCACCTGGCCGACGCCAGCAAGAACTTCTGGGGCGGCTACGCCATTGTTTCCGGACATTTGCTGCTCTCCGTTGGTCTCGGCTACGCCAGCAAATACCTGGACGAAGACCGCGTGGTCGTCTGCTATTTTGGCGACGGAGCAACCAACGCCGGCGCGTTCCACGAAGCAATGAACATGGCCGCTGTCTGGGAGCTGCCAGTTATATTCCTCTGCGAGAACAACCTCTATGGCATGGGCACCGCAGTCGAGCACGTATCCGCCGTTCAGGAAATGGCCAAAAAAGCGCTCGCCTATGACATGCCGTCCATGCAGATAGACGGTCAGAACGTCACCGAGGTCTACGAAAAATCGCAGGAAGCGCTGGAGCATTGCCGTTCCGGCAAAGGTCCAATGTTCATTGAAGCCCTCACCTATCGCTTCCGTGGCCACTCGATGGCCGACCCGGAGCAGTACCGGGATCGCGAAGAGATCGATCAGTACCGGGCGTACGATCCGATCCCGCTCTTCCGTGACCGGTTGATCGACGCAAAGATCACCACTGACGACGAGCTGGAAGAGATCCACAAAACGGTCAAGGAGCAGGTCGAGGCGGCAGTCAAGTTCGCCGACGAGAGTGAGAACCCGGATCTCGATACGCTTGCGGACTTCGTCTACGCCGACCCGGTACAGGTGCGATAACTCGGTCACGGATTGCAGCAAGGAAACGAGGCTACGCCAATGGCACGTGAGATTACGGTACGCGACGCGCTCCGCGAGGCGCTTCGCGAGGAAATGGACAGCAACGAGCGGGTCATCCTGATGGGTGAAGACATCGGCGCCTACGGCGGCTCCTATGTCGTTACCGCCGGCTTTCTGGAAGAGTATGGCCGCAAACGAATCATTGATACCCCGATTGCCGAACTCGGCATCGTTGGCAGCGCGGTCGGCATGGCGATGGGCGGCATGCGCCCGGTCGCCGAGCTGATGACGATCAACTTCTCCCTTCTCGCAATGGACCAGATCGTCAATCACGCCGCGAAGATGTACGCCATGTTCAATGGGCAGTTTACGGCTCCGGTTGTCATCCGAACAGCTGCCGGATGGGGCCAGCTCGCCGCGACGCACTCCCAGACATTTGAGGGCTGGTACGCGCACGTCCCGGGCTTGCGCGTCGTTATGCCGGCGACACCCGCCGATCACAAGGGATTCATGAAGTCGGCGCTTCGCGGGAACGATCCGGTCATGTTCATCGAACACTCGCTCATTTACCGGAACCGCGGCGAAGTCCCGGACGACGATGACTTCACGCTACCGCTTGAAGGCGCCGAGGTTCGTCGCGAAGGCGAGCACGTCACCATTGCTTCCTGGTCGCGCGGATATTACCTCGCCATGAGCGCCGCGGAAGAGCTCGCGAAGGAAGGCATCGAGTGCGAGGTCATCGATATGCGCGTGCTGCGCCCGATGGACACCGCGACGGTCGCCGAATCGGTCCGGAAGACGAACCGGCTCGTCGTCGTCGAGGAAGGCTGGAAGACACTCGGGGTCGGTTCGGAGATCTCCGCCGCCGTGCAGGAACAGGCGTTTGATTATCTCGATGCGCCGATCGAGCGCGTCGGCAGCCAGGAAGTCCCGGTGCCGTATAACCGCGAGATGGAGCGCGCCGTATTCCCGAACAAGGACAGTGTTGTAGAGGCCGTACGGGCGACACTGGCGAAAGACATCAACACGGCAAACGTCTAGCCGCGCGGCGGTAAGCCAGGACGATTGATGCCGCGGCTGCGCAACGGCGCCTGACCGCGGCCATGCGATTCGATGTGAATCAGAGGAGCGCGAGATGGCCAAAGAAGTCCTCATGCCCCGTATGGGCTACGACATGGATGAGGGCACCCTGTTGCGGTGGCTGAAAGGCATCGGCGACCCGATCGAGCGTGGTGAGCCGATTGCTGAGATCGAAACGGACAAGACGAATCTAGAGATTGAATCGTTCGAAGGCGGGGTGATCCACAAGTTCCTGATCGAAGAGGGCGACACGGTCCCGGTCGGTCAGGCGATCGCTATCGTCGGCGAAGAGGGCGAAGACGTTCCGGACGATGCTGGTTCGGCGCCCGCCGAGAGTGCACCGGAACCTGCCCAGGCGGAAGAACCGGCCAAAGCCGAGCAGCCGGCTCAGGCCGCCTCTGCGGCTTCCAGCAATGGAGCCGCCGATCAGCCACAGGCGCAAGCTCAGGTGGTCGACCGCAAGCCGGGTGAACGCGTTCGCGCGTCTCCACTGGTGCGGCGTCTCGCGGCCGAGCACGAGCTCGATCTGCATCAGATCAATGGCACCGGGCCCGGCGGACGCATTATCAAGGATGATGTCTTGCCGCTCATCGGCGCCCCTCAGGCGCCGAAGGCGCAGCCAGCAGAAGCTCCGGCTGCGCAGCAAGCGCCGGCGCCGGCCGCCAGCGCCGAGGTGTTCCGCGAGGACGGAGTCGAGTCCGAACTGCAGGACATGAGCCGGCTTCGGAAGACGATCGCCAAGCGGATGACCGAGAGTTTCCAGCAGCAACCGCATTTCTACGTCTCGAACACGATCGATATGGGCAAGGCGATGGAGCTGCGCAAGCAGATAAACGCCGACGTCGAAGACGATGCCCAGAAGGTTTCGGTGAACGATCTGGTCGTCAAGGCGACTGCTCTGGCGCTGCGGAAGTTTCCGATGCTGAATGCGGCCTACGCTGACGACCAGGTCAAGATCTACAAGCGAATCGATATCAACATCGCGATTGCGGTTGATGGCGGCCTGGTTAGCCCGTTCATTCCGGACGCGGACAACAAGCCAATCGGACAGATCGCCGCGATGGCCAAGGACCTGGCGAAACGCTCTCGCGAAGGCGGACTGACGCCCGAGGAATACCAGGGCGGCACCTTCACGACGAGCAACCTGGGAATGTTTGATGTCGACCGGTTCATTGCGATTATCAATCCGCCGCAAGCGGGCATTCTCGCAATCGGCAGCATCACGAAACAACCGGTGTGGGACGACGAGCGCGAGGAATTCGTCCCGGCCGACATCATGAACGCGACGATCTCGGCGGACCATCGCGTCACAGACGGTGTCGCCGCAGCGCAGTTCCTGCAGGAAGTAAAACGCCTGCTGCAGAACCCGATGCTGCTGCTGGTGAGCTAGACGCAGGACCGGGAGTCAAGGAGCTAACCGGGACGGTCAATACTGGCCGTTCCGGTTCCTTCTTGTTTACGATTACTGTCTCGCTCATGAGCTGACAGAATCACGGAACACTTCACCCCTGACAAGATGACTGACCAACTCCACCCCCCTGGACAACTGACCTCCCCTGCCTGACACTATGGTCAACTTGTGAGACGTTGATCGAAGAATTGAATAGGAGCGCAACCCGATGAAA
>SKTL01000343.1 GCA_007122555.1 Thermomicrobiaceae bacterium
CGAGCTTGAGACGGACCCGTCGTTCCAGTTGCAGCTCTTCGATGAACTCGGACGGAATCTGTAGTCGCCCGGCCTTATCGAGGACAGCGAATTCTTCGGCGCGAAGCAGGCCGGCCCCTTCGGCGTCAAGATCCTCGAAACGCAGGGTTTCACTGCTCACCCGGCCGTCACGAATGGCGACGGTGCGCTGTACTTTGTCAGAGACTTCGACGTCATGGGTCACGACAACGATCGTCACATCAAGCTCTCGCTGAATGTTCTGGAAGAGCGAGAAGATCTCCGCCGACGTCGTTGTGTCGAGCTCGCCGGTTGGTTCGTCGGCGAGCAGGACACTCGGTCCGTTCGCCAGTGCAACGGCGATCGCAACACGCTGCTGCTCGCCGCCTGAGAGTTGGGCGGGCTTATGATCCACGCGGTCCGCGAGGCCCACCGTGGCGAGTAACTCCTCGGCATATGCCCGGCTGGCGAAGCCAGGCGCTCCGGCGAGCGTCATCGGAAGCTCGACGTTTTCTCTCGCAGTCAGGTACGGGAGCAGGTTGCGCGCGGTCTGTTGCCAGAGGAAGCCGATGACCTCGCTACGGTACTGAACCCGGTCGTCCTCGTTCATATTCAGCAGGTCGAAGCCCGCCACCTCGATCTTGCCGGCTGACGGAACGTCGAGACCGCCCAGGATATTCAGAAGTGTCGATTTTCCGCTTCCGGATGCGCCGACAATGGCGATCATCTCGCCGGGATCGACGGTGAGGTCCAACCCCTGCAACGCGACGACTTCCAGATCGGCGATCTTGTAGATCTTGACCAGGTTGTCGCAGACGATTCGAGGCGCACGGGATGATCGGCTCGATTGTTCGTAGGTCCGACCCGTGTCAGGTGCGGTGTACGACATTGGATTCCTCCTCAGAACGGCGCTGGATTGCTTCATTAATCATCACGTACCCTCAGCGATTCTCCAAGTCCGCCCCGTCTGACGATAATGCCGAGCGTAATCGTCAGCAGCACGAGCAATCCCAGTCCGGCCGCCTGTAACAGGCCGATCGTGCCCCAGGGGATCACGATCTGCACTCCCGGGAAGACCTGCGCGGCGGTCTGAGTCAGCGAAATCAGCGGCAGCACAAGCCAGCCGAGCAGCAGCCCCAGCAGTGTCCCTCCGATAACACCGAGAACGATCAACAGACTGTTCTCCAGGAAGAGCCATCCGGTCAGTTGCCGCGGCGAGAGCCCGATCGCGCGCATCAGCAGGAATTCGCTCATACGCTGCCGTGCGGATCCGGCTGAACTCGCCATGATGCCGGCGCCGGCCACCACGGTTGCGGCGACGAACCCCAGGGCGAGCGCCCCGAGCGTCCCCAGTGCGACTGGATCCTGCTGCAGTTCAGCCGCAAACTGATCGCTGGCGGAGACTCGACGGGATCTGTATGGAAATACCCGCAGCGAGTTGACGATTTCGTCGACATCGCCGCCGCTGACTGAGATCCAGCGTTCAGTCGGTCCGAACGGAGAGGTCGCCGGGCGTTCGTTCAACGCGACGACGGTGGGAAGATCGGCGATCATCGCCGGAACCGTATGGGCGTTTGTTCCAGGAAACGCGTCGATGACGCCGACAACGCGCCCTTCGAACGCAAACGATCCGACGGGGGCCAGGACGGTATCGCCGATCGAGTAGTCAGCCAGTTCCTGCAGGGGACGGCTGATAATCACCGGTACGCCGCCGTCGACATCGGGCGTCGGGGATGAAACACGCATCGTGGCGGTGCGAATCGCGACCTGCGATGTTGCGCCAGCTTCATAGTAAACGCTGAGGGAGTCGTCGAATCCGTCAATCGCCATTTCGGCGTAAGTGCTGCCGCTGAAGACGTGTGTCGATGACTGCCAGTCTGGCGCGGTGAGTTCCTCAACCGGGATCGGTTGCCAGCTATCGCCGTCACGGTCTTCGGAAACGCGCCAGTCGGAGAGATGAATTGTTCCCCGGTTCTCGCCGCCCAAGGGGCCGAGCGTGCCGAACTCGATAGCGGCTATTCCAAGCGGATAGGCGGGGAGGGTGATCGTTCCGTCGAGCAATTGATCCGTCAGATCAATCGATAACTCAACCGGTCCGTCGTCCGGGTGAACGTCGCCCATTGAGAGCCGATGTCTGTAGCCTTCTTCATCGATGAAGGTTATCCAGACCTGAACCCTGCGATCGTCCGGTTCAACGGCTTCATCGTCATCACGGATATCCGGTTCGATGCTTGCCTGGACGGATAGCCGGGCAGGTTCTCCATCGAGCCAGGCTGCGTCCAGGCGCGGTCGAGCATTCCGCATCTGGTCGAGGAGATCGTCATAGTCGCCAGGTTTCAGATCCTCGCGAAGCAGGACGGTATCGTTCGCGTAGGCCGCGTCCAGAAGGATCAGCGAACCGAGATCGCGAACATCTCCGAACTGTTCCAGTCGCTCGTTGATCGGCATGGTTGCGGTTACCCCATCGAGGTGAAGATGGGCGTCGGTAAGCGTCAGCGGCCGCACCATTCTGGAAAGGCGCGTGTCCGGCTGAACCCGGATATCAGCGCCGATCCGGTGGTTTGCCTGATCGATTTGCGACTGCTGCCAGGTCTCGGTATAAGCGGTTGTGAAGATGCCGATGCCAATAGCCAGCAGAAGCAGGAGCATCGCCCGACTGTAGACCAGCGGTCTGCGGGCGATTTGCCACGCTCCAAGGGCGATAAGCGCAGCACGTTGGCGTGCGGCGACCCGCTCGGCGAGGCGGGCAATCAACGGGACGATTCTGAGCGCCAGAATTGCGCCGGCAACCAGTCCGATCGCCGGGGCCGCGACAAGCAGCGGATCAATCCCCAGGCGTCCCTCGACGGTCTGCGTGATCGTGCTGCTGTATCGTCGCAGCTGGAAGAATCCGATCCCTGCGATGACCACGACAGCGAGGTCAATTCCCGCCCGTTGCCAGAGGCTTTCCGACTCTTGCCGGTGACGAGCCGGCTGACCGCCGGGCGTCGCCTCTCGCTCCCGCAAGACCGGGAGAGAAAGAAGCAGCACGCCGACCAATCCGGTTATTCCCGATGCGAAATAGGCGCCGGAGGTGATTCTGGGCTCAATCTGCAGATTGATATCGGCGAGCGGTCCGTACAGATTGAACAGGTGTAAGGCGAGCATCGACAGCACAGGGGCGATGATCACCAGCGGCAGGGCCAGGCAGATCGCCTCCATCAGCGATAGACTGAACAGCTGGCGAGATGAGGCGCCGCGCGCCCGCAGGACGGTGGTCTCAACCTGCCGGTGATCCACAATGAGACGCGATGTCAGAACGAGCGCGTAGCCGGCCAGAATCGCAAGTTGAACGATCACGATCGTGACGCTTGCCTGCGTGACCAGCAACGATCGCTCGATCGTTGCGATCAACGTGTTGAGTCGTGTTGAAACGTTGATCCGGGCCTCGAAGAATTCCTCGTTATTGATACGACTGATCAGCCGGTTCGTCTCCCGGCGAACCTCCGGCGCCGTGGAGGTCGTCATCTCGTCGAAATCCGGGAACATCCGCCAGCCGACCCAGGACGTGCGTGGCGTGGCCGCTTCGAAAAAGACGGTTGGCGTCACCAGCAGCGGCCCGTAGGTGTCGAAGGACTGCCCCTCGTCGAATCCGGTAGTATCCAGCTCACTCGCGTACCAGTAGGGGTCGTTCGGATCATTGATCTGGTAGATTCCGGCAACCTGAATCGGTACGTGGTAGTCATCTTCGTGACGGTAGATGACGCTGAGCTCATCGCCGACAGATAGCTGGCGCAGTTCCGCTGCGTCTTCCGACAGCGCGACTTCGTATGGGGCATCGGTTGTCTCCGGCCAGGCGCCGTCGAGGATCGTGGCGTGATCTTCGATCGATTGGAAGAACGTGAAGATCGTAAGATCTCGCACGTCTTCCTGGTCCGGGAACGCGAATGAGTCTGATCGACCGTAGCGATAGAGATCGGCATCGGCAAGCGAGCGGAGCCGAGCGGTCTGCTCAACAATGAGCTCGTCGCCATCCAGGAAGTTGAACCCGGAGAACCTGCCGGAGACCTCGACATTGGCCTCAGGCGCCTCAGCGTCATTCAGCGCGCGTTGCAGGCCGGCGTCATTGACCGCCCGAGAGTAAATCGGCGCCGAGCTGACCAACATTCCGGCCAGAAGGAGCGTAACCGCCGATGCCAGCAGCACCGGCCAATCGGCCCGTATCCGGCGAAGTACAGTCCTCAA
>SKTL01000295.1 GCA_007122555.1 Thermomicrobiaceae bacterium
CGAATGTTGCCGGAAACTGGCGTAGGTTGGCGCGTCGGGGTTGTTTGCGAGGTTGTCTCCGTCGATCGCAATCTGAGCGGGCTCTCGCTCTTCAAACTCCTGATGACCGTTTTGCACGACACCGCGGATCATATCCCGAACAAGGAGCCCGTTGGTGACATACCACGGGGACGAGGGGTCGGCGTCCGGATTGTTAATCTCCATGCGACTCTTGTCGAAGTATGCAACCTCGCGCTCACCGCCGGGCGAGTCGGCGTATGTCTCGTTGCGCATGAGGAATGTGTCCGGCCCCCAGAGCCAGGAGCGATCGACGCTGTTCATCGCGACCGGGCCATCAGCATCCGCCCAAACGTCCTGAAACGAGGCGTTCGCGGCATCAAGCCGTTCCGGGATTTCGATCTCCGGTTCAGATGGACTCTGTGCCGCGGAAGGGGGTGTTGCGCCGCCTTCGTGCGCCGGTCTGGTGTGATTCGAGGGTCCGGTCTGAAACGACCAGGAGTGGGTGCGTGTGTCGCCGTTGGCGGTCGCCGAAACGGTCACCTGATAGGTTGTGTTCGGCTGTAACGGGTTCGTGGCCAGAATCATCATTGTATTGCGCGAAAGCCAGCCGTCGCCGACACCTGACAGGATCGGGACCTCGCTTCCGTTGGCCTGCAGCGACGCGGAATGGAACTCGACTGATCCGCCGCCGTGATACTTCAGTGTGATCGGGTAGCCGACGGGATAGGGAACGTTCGAAAACGGGCTTGGCGCGGATCCGAGATAGGAGTGCCCGACATTTGTTGTACCGTCCACCGGCCAGGCTTGCCAGGTTGGCTCTGCGGTGTTAGACCAGCTGCGCGTTCCAAGTTTGATCGTTTCCATACCGCCGCCGTTCGCGGTGTTGACGGCGCCGAAGCCAATGTCGGTGTAGCGTGGATCAATCAGCGTCAGCCGGTGGTTGATCGTCTGAATCGACCAGTCGACCGTCGCAACCATAGAGCCGCTCAGTCCAACATTTTCATTGATTGAACCGCTGTAGCCGAAGTTCTCCGCGCGGTCACGCATCGTGGCGCCGGTGAAGCCGGGGGCGCCGGGAGTCTGATTGTGAAGGCCGGGCATGTTGCCATTGTTTCGAAGCCAGTAGTCGGCGTGCGACTGGGCAGCCTCCATCAATGCCGGATCCATCCGCAACGGACCGATGCCGATCCAGGCGCGGTAGGTGTTGATCCGATCGAGCGATTCCTGAAACTCGGCTTCGTTTGCCTGGACGCCTGAAGCTGGTGTAAACACGGTATAAGCGGCGGCAAGCAACGTGACAATCAGGGATATCTGAATGAGTAGTGTCACGGGGCGGCGAGAAAGGCTGGTGGATAGTGTTGCTGACATCTATGATTCTCCCTGGAGATGCAAAGCGCACGGATTACGGATGCCGAGTTCCGGGCGTTGCGCTGGTGCGTCCCTTTCGACTATTCTGCCTGCATCGGCGCGACTGCGTTCAACGTTTTTCAGGATAGTTGAGCGCCGGTCGAAATGGCAGCGGCCCAATCGTCCTGAAACGGGATAATAGCGATAGAACCTGAATACGCCATTAATTTGCGGGGTGTGACACTGAGTCGATGCGTATTCTGGCGGAGTGAAATGAATGCATTGCGCAACCTGGGGGGAGGGGCTTTATGACGGGAATTCTGATCCTGCTGGCGGTGCTGGCGATTGTCATCCTGGCAATATGGATTACGGTGAGTCTGGTTGGATTGTTGATCACGCTGGTTGTGGCCGGGGTGGTCGGGTTTATCGCTGACAAGATCGTTCCTGGCAATCTGCCGTACGGCCTGCTTGGAGCGGTTGTCGCCGGGCTCGTGGGCAGCTGGATCGGCGGCTGGATCCTCGGTGATTTCGGTCCGTCGATCGGCGGAATTGGGCTGATTCCGGCGCTGATTGGCGCGATCGCGCTCGCATTTCTCGTTGAGATCTTCTGGGTTCGTTCGCGAGGGCGACGGTTGTAGGAAGCGCGGTCGATTCCCGGCCTGACGCTATGCGCATTGACTCCGTTACGACAAGTTGGTAGTGTATCGGCTGGACAATTCGACTCATGGCGTTGATGGAATCAGGTACGTTTGTGTTCCAGCCCAGCGACTCCGGAAGTGGTGGAAGCCGGAGGCTACCGGACGCAGGCGGAAGATCATTCCGGAGCCGTCGTCAGAACCGGCGCAGTGCGCCGCAGTAGAGATGACCGGGAGGCCGCCCGTTATCGCGGCCGGGGACAGACGTACGTTGTTGACAACCTTACACCTGTCCAGTGAGTGGGTCCGGTTCCGCCGGGCCAATTGAGGTGGTACCGCGGGATACCCCGTCCTCTTGTTGAGGGCGGGGTTTTTGCTTGCCCGCATCCCCAACCCCTCTCCCAATACCGGGAGAGGGGAGAAACGGCGAACAACCTGCGAGATCTATTGGTAGGGGAGGGGTTTATCCTCTCCCGGAACGAGGAGAGGTTGAGAATGTTCAAATCGGTATCGTCCAGAGTGGATTTTCCCGCCGAGGAGCGCAAGACGCTCGACTGGTGGTATCAGGAAGGCATCGTCGACAAGTATCTGAAAAGGAACGACAACGCGGATAAGAAGTGGTCGTTTATCGACGGGCCGATCACCGCTAATAACCCGATGGGCGTTCATCACGCCTGGGGGCGAGCCTACAAGGACTTCTACCAGCGTTTCTTCACCATGCTTGGTTACAAGCAGCGTTACCAGAATGGGTTTGACTGCCAGGGCCTCTGGGTGGAGGTCGAAGTCGAGAAGGAACTCGGCTTCAACTCCAAGCAGGATATCGAAAACTACGGCATCGATGAGTTCGTCCAGCGCTGTAAGGAACGGGTGTACAAGTACGCGGATATCCAGACCGAGCAGACCAAACGCCTCGGCAACTTCATGGACTGGGACAATTCCTATTACACGATGTCCGACGAGAACAACTACACCATCTGGCACTTCCTGAAGGTCTGCCACGAGAATGGCTGGATCTATCGCGGGGAAGACGTCATGCCGTGGTGCCCGCGCTGCGAGACCGGAATCTCCGAGATGGAAGCGACCGAAGGCTATCAGGAGATCACCCATCGCAGCGTCTACATCCGCTTACCGCTGGTCGACCGCGAGAACGAGTACTTGATGGTCTGGACGACGACCCCCTGGACGCTGGCCGCGAACGTGGCGGCGGCGGTTCATCCGGACCTCGACTACGTCAGGATCAAGCAGGACGAAAAAATCTACTACCTGGCGAAGGAAGCCGCCCAGACGGCGATTCGCGGCGACCATGAGGTGCTCGGCGAGCTCAAGGGCAAGGAGATGCTCGGCTGGGCCTATCGTGGACCGTTCGATGAACTGCCGGCTGAAGCGAGCGTTACCCACAAGGTCATCAAGTGGGACGACGTATCCGCAGCGGAAGGCACTGGCATCGTTCACATCGCGCCTGGCGCCGGGCGGGAAGACTACGGACTTTCAAAGGAGCATGACCTCGATGTCGTCGCGCCGTTGAACGAGGACGGAACCTATCGCGACGGCTTCGACTGGCTGACTGGCCAGTACGTCCACGAAGTCGCGAAGCCGATTATCAAGAGTCTCCGTGAGAAAGATCTTCTCTATCACGACTATGACTACAAGCACCGTTACCCGACCTGCTGGCGTTGCAAAACGGATCTGGTCTTTCGGTTGGTGGAAGAGTGGTTTATCGCCGTGGATCCGTGGCGGGATCGAATTCAGGAATCGGCGAAGACCGTGCGCTGGATCCCGGAGTTCGGGCTCGATCGGGAGCTCGACTGGCTTCGGAACATGGACGACTGGATGATCTCCAAGAAGCGCTACTGGGGCCTGGCGCTGCCAATCTGGGTGTGCGAGTCGTGCGACGAGTTCGAGGTGATCGGAAGCGAAACCGAGCTCGAGCAGCGGGCGATCGAGGGCTGGGACGAGTTCTCCGGCCATACGCCTCATCGACCGTGGGTGGACAAGGTGAAGATCGAATGCCCGCACTGCGGGGGAACAGCGTCGCGGATTCCGGATGTCGGCAACCCGTGGCTGGACGCTGGTGTCGTGCCATTCTCGACGTTGCAGTACCGGCATGATCGCGAATACTGGTCGGAATGGTACCCGGCCGACTTCATCACCGAGTCGTTCCCGGGGCAGTTCCGGAACTGGTTCTACTCGATGCTCGCGCAGGGCACCGTGCTGGAGAA
>SKTL01000095.1 GCA_007122555.1 Thermomicrobiaceae bacterium
ATCCCGGAAGAGAACGTCTGGGTTAATCCGCCCGGAATGGATCCGGATATCGCCACGATTCAGGAACCGTTCGGCAACGCGGTCTATACCGTTCTCTCGGGGGAAGTCGCCGGGCGATCGCTTCTTGTTATGGGATGCGGGCCGATCGGCCTGATGGCGGTGGCGATCGCAAAGGCGTCCGGCGCGGGACCGATTATCGCCGTCGATGTCAATGATTACCGGCTCGGTATTGCCCGTCAGGTTGGCGCTGCACGGACGATCAATGGGTTGCAGGAGGATGCTGTTGAGGTCATCCAGGAAATGACTGAAGGCATCGGCTGCGATGTATCGCTGGAGATGTCTGGCGCTCCGATCGGCATTCGGCAGGCGTTTCAGGCGTTGCGCAGCGGTGGCCGGATATCGATTCTCGGCCTACCATCCAGACCCCTCGAATTCGACATGAGTAATCTGATCGTGCTGAAAGGCGCGGAGGTTCACGGCATCTACGGTCGGAAGATGTACGAGACCTGGTATCAGACCCGGACGCTTCTCGGCGAGGGGCTGGTCGATGTTGAGCCGATCATCACCCACCGGATGAAGCTGGAAGATTTCGAAGCCGGTGTTCAACTGCTCTCGCAGGGTGAAGCCGGGAAGATTATCCTGAAGGTGTAAGCAAATTCGTAGGGGCCGACGACCCTGTCGGCCCGCGGTCGCACGGGGTCGTGCGATCCTGCAATCGCCAACGACTGGGAGGCGCAACCATGACCGTACCCGGATTCGAGTTCCTGGAGCAGGAAATCCAGAACCTCAAGGATCAGGGACTGTATCGCCCGTTGCGGGTGATCAGTTCAACCAACGACGCCGAATTCGTCGTCGACGGCAAGAAGGTCATCAACCTGTCATCCAATAACTACCTGGGATTTACCACACACCCGAAGCTGATCAAGATGGCCAACGACGCCACCTCGAAATACGGCGTTGGTTCGGGGGCGGTCCGGACGATCGCCGGAACGATGGACATTCACGAAGAGTTGGAACGAAAGCTTGCCGAGTTCAAGCACACGGAGGCCGCGCTTATGTTCCAGTCCGGCTTCACGGCGAATGTCGGCGTGCTGCAGTCGATGCTCTCCGATCAGGATGTCGTTATATCGGACCAGCTCAATCACGCCAGTATTATCGACGGTATCCGCCTGACGAAAGCGGCCCGCAAGGTCTACCAGCACTGCGACATGGATGACCTGGAGAAGGCCCTGAAGGAAACGCAGGACAAGCGGGTCCGGCTCGTGGTGACTGATGGCGTCTTCAGTATGGACGGGGATATCGCCCCGTTGAAAGACATCACCGAACTGGCCGAAAAATACGATGCGATGGTGATGGTCGATGACGCTCACGCCAGCGGGGTCCTCGGTCAGAACGGCCGCGGCTCGGTCAGCCACTGGGGGCTGGACGGTCGCGTACACATCCAGATCGGCACGCTCTCCAAAGCGATCGGCTCTGTCGGCGGATACGTCGCCGGCGCTCAGGTGCTGCGCGATTACCTGATTCATGTGGCGCGTCCATTCCTCTTCAGCACCTCGCACCCGCCGAGCGTCGTGGCGACTTGTATCGGCGCGATTGAACTGCTTGACCAGGAGCCGGAGCATGTCGACCGTCTCTGGGAGAACACCCGGTACTTCAAAGACGGGATCGCAAAGCTCGGCTTCGATACGGGTCGCAGCGAGACGCCGATTGTCCCGGTCATCGTCGGTGAAGCGCCGGAGGCGATGGCGCTCTCGGATAAGGTCTACGAGAAAGGCGTGTTCGCTCAAGGGATCGGTTTTCCGACAGTGCCGAAGGGCCAGGCGCGTTTGCGCTGCATGATGAGCGCCACCCACACCCACGAGCATCTGGATACGGCGTTGACCGCCATTGAGGATGCGGGTAAGGAGCTGGGGATTATTTAGGAAAACGCGTGGGGAACAATCGCCATTCGACTCGGAGTGTAAAATGTCTGACAAGGACATAGAGAAACTAATCCGGGAAGTCCAGCGATCGGAAGGCTGGCGTGTGGAGCGCGGCTCAAAACACTACAAGTGCTTCGCTCCCGACGGGGAAACGATAGTTACCGTGTCCACCACACCTTCGAGTCGCAATGCCATCAAGAACGCGTATGCCGACCTTCGTCGTGCGGGCCTCGACCTCAAAGGAAGAAACTAATGTGGAACTTGAGAGTTACCGTTTCAGTGCCATCTGCTCGTGATCTTGAGCATCTTGCTGACATTGCCGGCACTCTGGTTGAGCAGCTGGAAGAGGCTGCGGGCGAATTGGGTCCAGTGGTATCCGGTCACTTTTCGTCCGAAAATCCAACTGTTCGTGTGACGGTTGATGCTGCGTGTGAAGATCCCACGGCGGCGGTCTCCTCGACGCTGGAGCTAATCAACCGGGTAGTTCAGGAATCTCAAATTCCTCTTGGCAATGTTCAGGCCATTTCACTCAGCATCGCTGACGGAACCGAGGTTGCGCCTGAACTCGCATCGGTGTGATTTGGCGTTCAGCTTTGAGGTTCTCGTCAGGGAGCAGCTACCATGCGCGTCACCTACGATCCAGAAGGTAACGTTTTGTACATCGAGTTGAAGCATGCAGCACCTGCCAACAGCAGAGATCTCGAGGAGGGTGTCACCGCGGATCTGGACACCGATGGGCACATCACTGGGATCGAGATTCTTGGAGCCCGGGAGCGCCTGGGAGAGCAGTCACTGGCGAGCTGCTCGTACGAGCAGCTTGTCCCTGAACGAGAGTCCCAGCCATCGGAACTCGCGTCCGACTAGCCATTCGTACTGGTTGATTAATTCGTGACTAACGCATCTGTCTGAGTTTATGCTGACTCGCGAGCATCATCAGGGTCAAGCTTGTCCAGGTCAGTCATGGAATTCAGCCTCAGCGCCACCGTGATCGACCATCCCAGAAACGCGATGATGAGCAGACGTTGGGCGAGTCCCTCGACACTTGCTTCCGCCGCATAACTGACAAAGAACGAGATGCTTGCTACCAGCATGACCACTGCGATAATCGAACCTGCGAGCGAGAGGCTGCCCCAGCTTGCGTCTTCCCCGAAGTGTCGAGAGACCAGGAACACGCCTGCGGTGACCCCGAAGAAACCGATCGGAGCGGCTGATCGATGAATAACGTCGGAGGTTGAGTCAACTGTTTCGCCGACGCCGATCGGAAAGATGGCGAACAGGACCATCACCAGTGCCCAGACCCCTAGCAGAACCAGCCCTGCTACCGAGAGAGCGGGGCGGGGAACCGTTTGTGTTAATCCCAGCACCAATGAGGCGCACGCACCAGCCATTGCCAGAAACGCAAGCGTCATGAGCACACCGTAGTCCCCCACCGCGTACTCGCTCATCATCCGTTCAACGGGATGAAGATCTGACCGCAAGACATGGAGAACGCCGAGCGCGACAACGAACACCCCGGCGCCCGACAAGACACCAAGTCGTGAAACCGCTGCCAGAGTCTCGGAAGTGGCCTCTCTGGAATCTTTCAGTGTCGCCATCGTGATGTCCGTCATGTATCCATATCAGGCCTGCTACTGGCAGACCAACAGCTACTATTGGACGCGTTAACGAGAACGATTGGTAGCTTCATGGTAATTCAAGACTGGTTATTGTCAAGCCTGCTTCACCAACTCTGGAACGCGACTCCCGCCTTCCCCTCCTTGACGCCCTGCCCATTCTGCGCGACAACAGGCATTGATTGATTTGCTGAGAGGAGCATCAATGTCTACATCCGATGAACCCAAGACGCTCGACGAGGCGTTGCTGGAGCGGCTCGACTGGCGCTCGATCGGCCCGCACCGTGGTGGCCGGGTGGTTGCAGTCGCCGGGCATCCGACCGAGACCGGGACCTTCTACTTTGGCGCCTGCGCCGGGGGCGTCTGGAAGACCACCGATGGCGGCAGTACCTGGGAGAACATCTCCGACGGCTACTTCAACACCGCGGCGATCGGGGCAATCGCGCTCTCCCAGTCAGATCCGAACGTTCTGTATGCCGGGACCGGTGAGACATCGATTCGGGGAAACGTCTCTCACGGCGACGGCGTCTACAGATCGACCGATGGCGGTCGCACCTGGAAGCATTGTGGTCTGAGCGACACCCATGCCATCGGGCGTATTCGCATTCACCCGGATAACCCGGACGTCGTCTACGTTGCAGCACTCGGCCACGTCTGGG
>SKTL01000535.1 GCA_007122555.1 Thermomicrobiaceae bacterium
ACGCCCGCCTCACGCGTGTAGTGCCGGATGATCTCCAGAATCGCCTCGTCGGTCACGTCGTAATTTTCCGGATTCAGCGCGTGACGCTTGAACTGCTTTGGCACCAGATACTTCTTGGCGATGTTCATCTTTTCGTCGTCGGTGTACCCGGACAGGTACAGCACTTCCATCCGGTCCTGCAGCGGAGCGGGAATCGTATCCAGCATGTTCGCCGTGGCGATGAACATTACCTTTGAGAGATCGAAGGGAACGTCGAGATAATGATCTCGATAGGTGCTGTTCTGCTCCGGATCAAGCACTTCGAGCAACGCGGACGACGGGTCGCCGCGCCAGTCCGAACCAACCTTGTCAATTTCGTCCAGCACGAACACTGGGTCGTTAGCGCCGGCTCGACGCATTGCCTGGATGATACGGCCGGGCATAGCGCCGATATAGGTTCGGCGATGACCGCGTATCTCAGCCTCGTCACGAACGCCTCCGAGCGACATGCGGGTGAATTCCCGTCCCAGCGCTCGAGCGATCGAATTCGCCAGGCTGGTCTTTCCGACGCCTGGCGGACCAACGAAGCAGAGCAACGGCTCGCGGGCGTCTTCGTCCAGCGTGCCGTGTTCCTTGGTCAGCTTGCGAACCGCGAGATACTCGAGGATTCGTTCCTTGACCTTCTCGAGATCGTAATGATCCTCGTCCAGAATCTCGCGCGCTCGTCCGACATCGATATGCTCATGCTCTGTGCTGGTGTTCCACGGGAGCGAGGCGATCCAGTCCAGGTAGGTCCGGATGACGCCGTATTCCGCCGCCGCCGGCGGAAGCTTCGACAGTCGATCAAGTTCCCGCCGCGCCTCGCGCTCGGCCTCCTCCGGCAGGTCGACCTCGTCGATCTTCTGGCGGAGCTCGTTGACCTCGGCTTCTTGCTCGTTCGTCTCCCCGAGTTCGCGTTGAATCGCCTTGAGCTGCTCGCGCAAATAGTATTCGCGCTGGGTCCGCCCAACCTCTTCCTGGACGTCGCCCTGGATCTTCTTGCCAAGCTCCAGAAGATCGAGTTCCTTGCTTATGAAGGCGTTGAGACGCTGCATCTTGGCTCGAATCGAGTCAAGCTCAAGCAACTCCTGCTTCTCTTCGGGCTCCATCCGCAGATTGCTGGAGATCAGATAAACCAGGTGCAAGGGGTCATCGATATTGAACGCCGCCGTCGCCAGCTCATCCGGAAGGCTGGACACCAGCGAGACGAGTCGCTGGAAGAGCTCCAGCGTGTTTCGCATCAACGCTTTGACCTCGACCGATTCATCCGCCTCTTCCGGGATCTCCTCAATCCGGGCAGTCAGGTACGGTTCCTCCGCAACCCACTCAGCGACCCGCATGCGCCGGACGCCCTGAATCGCTAGACGAACGGTACCGTCGGGCACGCGCATCATCTGGTGGATGTTGGCGACCACGCCGATCTCATGGGTTTCGCCCGGGTTTGCCCCCTCCTGCTCCTGATCGAGCTGAAGCACCAGTCCGACAATGCGATCACCTGAAACGACATCGTCGATCAGTCGGAGCGATCGCGCCTGACCCGCCGCCAGCGGGACCAGCGTCATTGGAAATACGACCGTGCCCCGGAGCGGCAGGATCGGAATGATCTCGGGTGTCGCGGTCTTGCTAGCCTCTTCAAGGTTTTCGGGATCCGGTATATCAGTGGTCGGATCTTCGTTGTCGTTAAACTGTTCAACCATCAATACTTACTCCTCGTACTGCCCGGCAGGGTCGCTGATTCCTTTTGGGACGATCCGGGTTGCTCTGGCTCTGGGAAGGTAGACGTGCAACATGCCGTTTTCGTATGAGGCCTCGACATCATCGAGTGCGATAGCAAACGGCAGGAAGACTTCCGCTTCGAATTCTCCGTAGGGAATACCCGTTTGATGATAGACCCGGCGACGGCTTCCCTCGGGAAACGGTCGGGAGCCGGCGATCCGGAGCACCGAATCGTCGATCTCAACATTGAGATCTTCTTCCCGCAATCCAGCGATCTCGACGGTCACGATGAGATGATCCTCTATTTCAAACACTTCAACTGGCGGACGCCAGCATCCCATCTGACCGCCGGACGTTGTGCGCGCGCCGCTGAAGAGCGAGCGAAACGCCATCTCCATATCCTGCTGTATCTTGCCGCGCTCTCGTCGACCGCGGCGGCGTACTATCAGAATCATCTATCTGCCTTCCGGGCGACAGCTCTTGCCGTATTCGGCTCTCCTGTATCGTTCGCAATCGACTGACCACGCTCAATCGTGTCGGTCGGTGTATTGCTCATGCAGCACCGGTTTCGTGAGCACGCTGCATCGACCAGATTGTGATGCAGGTGAATAGCTGGAAGTGTACCAGCCGTTCAGCAATACTGCAACAGGCGGTGCACAGGACTTGATACGTTTCGTATCAATCCCATGGGCCGTAAAGCAGGGTCACCGACATCATGCCCCAGAGCACGACGGTCGCCAGAAGCGGCTTATCCTCCAGCACGACTTGCTCGGGAGCCCCGCCCGAGCCTTTCCGGTGAACAAGGTACAAGTACCGGAAGACGCCATGAATCACGAACGGTATCGTCAACATCATCCGCTCGTCGTCTGGAAGCGCCGGCGAATCAAATGTGTAGAGCGAATACGCGATAATCGATGCTCCAGCCACGATCAGGATGAACTGGTCCAGCAGCGCGATCGAGTAGTGCGACAGATTTCGCCGATGATTGACCGCCTCGCTCTCCAGCAGACTGATCTCGTGGCGCCGTTTCGCGAATCCGATGAACAGCGCGAGCAGGATAGTACAGACGTACAACCACGGGGAGATGGGAATATCGACGACAACTGCGCCGCCGACCGCCCTCAAGACGAAACCAGCCGCGATGATGAAGACATCCAGAATGACCAGGTTTTTGAGCCAGCGGCTATACGCCAGCATCAGTATCACGTAAACCAGCAGGACCCCGGCGAACATCGGCGAAAACAGCAATGCAACCGGAAATACGACCAGGTAGATCGCCGCTATGATCAGCCATGCTGCGCCTGGATTCAGCCGTCCGGACGCAATCGGGCGCTGGCGCTTGATCGGGTGCTGGCGATCAGCTTCCAGATCTCGAAGGTCGTTATACAGGTAACCGGCGCTGCTGATCAGCGCGAAGAGGATGGCGGCAATCGCGACAATAGCGAGTGAATCGAGTTCAAAAAGACGGCCGTCAAACACAATGGCTGCGAAGACGACCGCATTCTTTGTCCACTGTTTCGGCCGAAACGCTTCGATAATCGCGCGGGAACTAACGGTCATCACGCGCGAGCGCCTATCGGCCCGTGACACTCAACGAATGTGCGGGGACACCCTGCTGCTAGTCTTCCGCAGGCTCCAGTGCACCTTCCTGATAGTTGTTCGAGGCGCTCCATAACATCCAGCCCGTTGCTCCGAAATCGTTCGACGCGTCGATCTGATCCCTGACTTCTTCCGGGCCATAGGCGCGACCTTCCCCGAAGGAGAAGTCCTGCAACCATGGCCGTAGCTTGCCGACATCATCCGGGATGCGCTCAGCGCCGTTCTGCAAACTGTACAGAATCACTTCGTACGGATGATCGTTGGGAACGTCAAATCCCATGGAGCCGGGATAGAAGTGGGATGGATAGATCATCGGCTTGATGTAGTCGAGATGGGGCGCCATGGCTTCGAGATTCTGTCCGATTCCGCCGTCTTCAAGCTCCCACAACGCCAGTCCGAAGATATCGCCGCCCAGGTACGCGCGGGTCGGCATGATCGCTTCGTGCGTGCGCTGAAGATACTCGGCGATTGCCCGGGATCTCGTCTCGCTGTTGTGCTCGTCGACTCCGTACTCGGCCCGATTGAGCGGGCCGTCGGACGGGAACCGCATATAGTCCAGCTGCACCTCGTCGAATCCGAGTTCAACTGCCTCCATCGTGAGTTCGATATTGTAGTCCCAGACCTCTTCCTCGTAGGCGCTCAGCCAGGCGATGCCGTTCCAGGTTCGCCAGAGCCCGCCCTCGCTGTCCATAATCGCCAGGTCGTTCCGCGCTTCGGCCAGGGCCGGGTCCTCGAAAATCACCTGCCGGGCAATCGTGTATATTCCGCGCTCCTGAAGTTCTGCCAGGACAGCGTGCACGTCGTATTGCGGGCGAACGACGTCGATTTCGTGCGCCATCTCAACCTGCGTATCGTAGAA
>SKTL01000465.1 GCA_007122555.1 Thermomicrobiaceae bacterium
AAGGAATTCAACGAGCCTCTCGGCCTGTTCAACATTGCGGGATGGTTCCAGGATAGCCATGCCAGCGACATTGATCAGCCCGCCGATGTCACCGTCGTGGAAGAAGTAGTTTTCGGCTCCGACATCCCCGCCTGCCTCGGCCTGTTCCCGATACAGATAATAGTGGTTGACGAACCCGGCCGCCACTTCACCACTCATCGCGGCGCCAACGATCGGTGTGTTGCCTTCGTAAACGAGTGGATTCAATGCGTTGATATCCTCCAGCCATTCACGAGCCACGTCGTCGCCTTCAATGACCCGGAGGGCGGTGAGCCACGCCTGGAAGGACCCGTTCGTTGGCGCCCAACCAAGCATATTTTCCCACTGTGGATTGGCATAGTCCATGATCGAACCGGGCAGATCGCCTTCATTGAGCTGGTCGGTGTTGTAGATTACTGTTCTGGCGCGGCCGCTGGAGCCGATCCACAATCCGTCCGGGGACTTGAACCTTGAGTCGACAAGATCCAGCGTCGAATCCGGGATTTTGCGTGTCATTCCTTCGAGCGCGAGGGCTCCGAGCGCGCCGGCATCCTGACCGTAGTAGACATCCGCAGGCGAGTTCTGTCCCTCCTCAAGGATGGCGGCAGCCATTTCAGCCGTGTCTCCGTATCTGACTCGAATCTCAATTCCGGTCTGCTCTGAGAAACGATCAAGGATCGGCTGAACCAGATCCCGACCGCGACCGGAGTAAACTGTTACCTGCCCGCCGATTTCCCTGTCGCTATCATCGGCGCTGTCGTCGGTAGCGGGCGCAGCGTCCGTGCTATCATCAGTGGCGTCAGTGGCAGCGGCGTCATCGTCGTCACTCCGTGACGATCGCGTGTTGCAAGCACCGAGGATCGGAACGGACGCAAAGACGAGCGCGCCGCCCGCCATTGAACGCATCAACTGACGTCGTGATATTCGTGGGTTCAGTTTCATGGATTGTTCCGAAGACCCTTCCAGGGAGCCCGCTCACGTGGAATCCCATTATACGTTGATTCTATCGCGAATCCGTGTTCGCCTGATGCTGGCCAGCTCCGGTGCATGACGATCAGTCGGGAATCCCGATTGATTTAGTCGGGATTAGAATAGTGGATGGCTGTCACGGTGTCAAGGCGGACATTCGGCGGGCTTTACGTGTGCGTGAATTCATGCATGATGATGGTGGAGTAAATGGAGCCTGAACAGGTATCCGAAATCAGGAAAGGAACTGCCGATGGCGAAGATCAAAGATTCTAACGTTTTCGAGCTCGAACCGATCAAGCTCGGGGAGAATGAAGAGTACGTGCTGCGAGGAGGCCGCGAGCTGCTTCCGAAGCTGCCGCAAGCGTTTGATGGAATCAAGCAGATCGGCGTGATTGGCTGGTCGGCGCAGGGACCGGCGCAGGCGCAGAATCTCCGGGAATCGCTGGAAGGCTCCGATATCAACGTCGTTGTCGGCTTGCGTGAGGGGTCGAAGTCGATCCCGTCAGCGGAGGCAGCCGGGTTCACCCGTGAGAACGGCACGCTCGGAGAGATGTTCGATGTCATCAAGACGTCAGACCTGACGCTATTGCTGATTGCTGACGCGGCGTTGGCTGATCTTCACGATGAGATATTCGCGGCAATGAAGCCTGGCTCGACGCTCGGGTTGTCGCACGGATTCCTGATCGGCCATCTCGAATCTCAGGGCAAGAAGCTCCCGGACAACATTAACGTTATTGGTGTCTGCCCGAAGGGAATGGGTCGCTCGGTGCGCAGGCTTTATGAGCAGGGATCCGGTATTAACGCCAGTGTCGCGATCGAGCAGGACATCAACGGCAAGGCGGTCGACTACGCGCTCGGCTGGGCGGTTGGTCTTGGCTCGCCAGCGACATTCGAAACCACGCTGACCTCGGAGTACACCTCCGACATCTTCGGCGAGCGGGGAATTCTGCTCGGCGCCGTTCACGGGATTGTCGAAACGCTTTATCGGTACTTCATCAGCAAGGGCGCGACGCCGGAAGAAGCGTTCCGCGACTCCGTTGAGGTCATTACCGGGCCGATCAGCAAGACGATCTCGCGCGATGGCCTCAAGGCGGTCTACGAGAAGCTGGACGATCGCGGAAAGATGCAGTTCCGGCACGCCTACTCAGCTTCCTATCGTCCGGCCTACTCGGTTCTGACTGAGATCTATGATGAAGTAGCGTCCGGAACGGAAATTCGTAGCATTATCATGAGCAGCAATCGCCTCGTGAAACAGCCAATGGGCAAGATCGAAGGCAGTTCCATGTGGCAGGTCGGCGAGAAGGTCCGCGCTGCGCGGACCGATGAAGAGCTGCCGATCAATCCGATTACGGCCGGGGTTTATCTCGCGACGATGATGGCGCAGGTTGACGTCCTGAAGGAACACGGACACCCGTACTCCGAGATCGCAAACGAGTCGATCATCGAGGCGGTCGATTCCCTCAATCCATACATGCACGCCAAGGGTGTGGCGCACATGGTGGACAACTGCTCCACAACCGCACGGCTTGGTACCCGGAAATGGGGACCGCGCTTCGATCATGTTCTCATGCACGAGGCGTTGCCAGACCTTGACCAGCGGCCGATTACTGATGAAGAGGTGATCGAGAACTTCTTCACCAGCGACATCCATGACGCCCTGGCGATCTGCGCGACCTATCGCCCGCCGATCGATATCGCGGTGACGGACTAGTATTCGAGCGTTAGCACCGTCCAGATGCCCAGCAGAGAAGCCCGGGATCACAATGGTAGCTCCCGGGCTTCATTGTCTATTGTCGCCTGACCAGGGGAACAAAAAGCGCCCTGCCGGTCGGGGCAGGGCGAATTCGTCATTGCTGGTGGCTGGACCCAGATTCGAACTGGGGACACCCGCATTTTCAGTGCGGTGCTCTACCTACTGAGCTATCCAGCCGCTTTCCTGTCAAACGAACATCGTCTGACGGGTATCCCGCGCTCGTGGGCGATAGAGGGCTCGAACCTCTGACTTCCACGGTGTAAACGTGGCGCTCTTCCAGCTGAGCTAATCGCCCGTACTAACGCAGTTTCGTGCCGAGGAAGGGACTCGAACCCTTACGCCCGTGATGGGCACTAGCCCCTCAAGCTAGCGCGTCTGCCTATTCCGCCACCTCGGCAACCTCGCCTGCGCGGCAAGCAGAGAGGATTATATCGACGGGCTTCCCATCCTGTCAAGCAAAACGACGATGGTCTCGCATATGCTATTATCGCCAGCAGAATGCGTTTGTGGACCGGTCTTCTCGATGAGATGGAGCCGGTCCACCTGATCGAACGTAACAGATTTCGGGAAATCGAAAGGTCGAGGGGAGTCAGGATGCGTTCCAAAGTAACCGTTGTCGGCGCCGGAATGGTCGGTGCAACGACCGCTCAGTATCTGGCGGCCAAGAATATCGCGGACGTCGTGCTGGTCGACATCGTTGAGGACATGCCGCAGGGCAAAGCGCTGGATCTGGCTCAGGCGGGACCGGTTGTCGGCTACGATATTCAGGTCGCCGGGGCAAACGACTATGAGGCGACCGCCAATTCTGACGTGATTGTCATCACCTCGGGATCTCCGCGTAAACCTGGAATGAGCCGGGACGATTTGCTTCGAATCAACAAGAACATCGTGCACAGCGTGACCGAAGCGGCTGTCAAGCACTCTCCAGAGGCCGTCATCATCGTCGTGACCAACCCGCTTGACGCAATGTGCCACGCGGCGCTCGAGAAGAGCGGATTTCCGTCCGAGCGTGTGCTCGGGCAGGCCGGCGTGCTTGATTCGGCGCGATTTCGCGCGTTCATTGCGATGGAGCTGGACGTCTCTCCGAAAGACGTCAACGCGTTTGTTCTCGGCGGCCACGGTGACACGATGGTCCCCCTGCCCCGGTATTCCACGGTGGCCGGTATTCCGATTACGCGATGGATTTCTCCGGAGCGGATTGAGGAGATTGTCGACCGCACGCGCGATGGCGGCGGCGAAATCGTTCGCTTGCTGGGAACCAGCGCGTACTACGCTCCTGCGGCATCGACTGTTGAGATGGTTGAGGCAGTGCTTCTCGATCAGAACCGGATACTGCCATGCAGTACGTACCTGACAGGCGAGTTCGGTATTGAGAACCTGTACGTCGGCGTGCCGATCAAGATCGGAGCCGGTGGCGTTAAGGAGATCATCGAGATCGAGCTCAC
>SKTL01000015.1 GCA_007122555.1 Thermomicrobiaceae bacterium
CAACCCGACGAGCTCTTTCTTGTCGGGATCCCAGATCATCAAGAAGGCGTCTCCGCCGAGCGAGCAATTATCCGGCATTACCACGTTCAACACGGCATTTGCCGCGATCGCCGCATCAACCGCGTTGCCGCCGTCTCGCAATACACGCCAACCTGCCTGGCTCGCCAGATAGTGAGGTGTCGAAATCATCCCGTTCAGGGCCATCGTCGCCGGTCGTCCTGTCGCCACAGTACTCCCTTTCCAGAATTGCGTCGTCTCCGCCACGATCATAGCATCATGTCCGGGCGAACCCGGATCCTGATTCAGTATGATCACTGCGGGAGCGCATCACGGTTTCCGATCAGCGGCTGACTGGACTATCGCTGCACTTGAATGAAACGAGGTCTTTCAGGATCATGCTGGACGTTTGCCTGCTGGGAACCGGCGGAATGATGCCAATGCCTGACCGGTGGCTCTCCGCAGTATTGCTGCGCACCGGCGGCCATACCTATCTGATCGATTGTGGCGAGGGAACCCAGATTTCCTGGAAGCGGAGCGGCTGGGGCTTCACGCAGACCACCGGAATCATCCTAACGCATCGGCACGCAGACCATACGGCGGGGCTGCCCGGCATTCTCTACACCATCGCTCACAGTATGCGCACCGACCCTGTATCCATTTACGGACCGTTCGGGACCGAACCGCTGGTCGATGCGCTTCGCTACATCGTTCCCCGTCTGCCGTATGAGGTCAACGTCAAAGAGCTGTTCAATGGCGATTGCGTCGCGTTGCCGGGCGAACTCGAAATGCGCGCGCTCGAGGTGTCACACCAGGTACCCTGTCTGGCGTACAGTTTTACCCTTCGACGTTCACGCGAGTTTCAGCGGGAAGTGGCCGAAGAGCTGGACGTCCCTGTGGAACACTGGCGGGCGCTCAAGTCCGGACAGGACGTCACCTTCAACGGGCGCACAGTGGCCGCGGAAGAGGTGCTCGGACCGCCTCGCCCCGGAATCAAGGTGTCTATGGTAACGGACACCCGGCCGACCAGTGAACTGCCCCGATTCGTCCACGGCAGCGATCTCCTGATCTGCGAAGGCATGTACGGCACTGAAGAAGAACGCGAGCGAGCCGACGAACGCGGTCATATGGTCTTCCCGGAAGCCGCCGAGATCGCCAGACGCGGCGACGTTAAGAAGCTCTGGCTCACCCACTTCAGCCCTGCATTACAGGACCCCGAAGAGCACCTTGAAGAGGCGAGACGAGTCTTCCCCGAAACGTACATCGGCGTTGCGCACGAAACCCTCACGATCCCGTTTCCTGATGAACCTGATGAAGGAGATGGCGGGACGTAGCCGGTCGCCGAATCAGTTCGCCTTTCCGGTGACCAGGGAATGCAACAGAGGATCAGCCTTGATCTCGTCGCCGAGGTACTCCAGCCGGAGAATCGCCTGCCCGAGCAGAATCGGCTCCCCTTTGACCTCATGGACGAGGAATTCGATCGCGCAAAACACCTCGTTCGGCATCGGGCTGATGTGCGGCGGAAGCGTCCGGACAATCCGCTTCAGGCGGGTAAGGAAGCGGTCACGATGTATTGCATGATCCTCCACGGGAAGCGGAGTCTCCAGAAGCTCGTCAAGCGCGTACAGATCCGAAATGGTTGGATACATCCGCTCGAGCACGGAAATCGCGGAGGGAGAGATGACGGTCCGGAGAAAATCCCGGTAGGTGTACTCCGTCATACACGACTCCTTCCAGCAATCGTCGCGAGATGCCGAAGCCATGTTGCCGGCTTCATCGACACATCCGCGACGCATTCTCCTGCACCGTCCCGCGTTCGATTCTAACGCATCGAATACCCCGGTGTGTTGATTCATTCAACGTCGGAGTCGATGGCCAGATTCACGGAAACGTCGAACATCTCCTGCGGGGGCGCGCCCGCCGCAGGATCTCTCAGCTCTCCCAGGCGCGCGGCAAGTCCATCCACGTAGTGCGGCGGGTCACCGGGCGGAACAACGTCGTCGTTCTCCCACAACGTGATCGAGAGCACTTTTCCGGTCGCCGGGTCATTGAGCAACAGATACTGGAGCAATCCGGGCTGCTCCGCCGCAGCCGGAATAATCTCGTTCTCATAGAGCTCGATAATTTCGTCGTCGTGACCGGTTTGATACTGAATAGTGCGTACTCGCGCAACAGCCATAGTTGACAATCCCGTCCAGCTCGGCGATTTATGAACAGGGTACTACCCTAATCGCACCCGGGCCGGGCTGACAAGGCCAAAGACGGATTGAATCGGTGGCTCATCGCGGTTTTCTGGTTCGCGGCGGATCAGGCAGCATCGAGAGACGATAGGCTCCCGTTTCGTCGTGAATCGTTGAACGAAACTGCTCCAGCGTCAGATTCCGGGCATGGCTGAAGATCGATCCTCCGGCATATGCGCCGTCAAGGAGCGCCTTCTGAAGATCGGCATCGTTGAAATCGGCGCCCCACAGATAGGCGCCCTGCAGGTTTGCGCCGCGCAGATCGGCGCCGGTGAAGTCAGCTCCGATCAGGTTCGCCCCAGATAGGTCGGCTCCGCGCAGATCGGCGCCGGTGAGCATGCTATCCGCCAGGTTCGCCTCCCGCATATCTGCGTCACAGAACAACGCATTGTCGAGCTTCGCCCCCGTGAAGACAGCACGATGGAGAATCGCGCCGCGAAAATCGGCGCGCGAAAGCGACTGGCGGGTGAAATCCGCCTGCGCCAGGGATTGCTCGGCGTAGGAAACCGGAGACTCCGTCGATACGTTTGCTGATATGGCTGTTCGCCTCGATAGCCGGTTAATCAGCCGTTGGAAATACCCCGGTTCTGCTTGAAGCCGTTCGATCTCTTCATCGATTTCAACATCGCCCTCGAGGATGAGTCGTTCGTAGTTGAATGCTGGGTCCCGGTCCCATTTCTCAGGCAAAGTCTTCCGTTCCAATCTCTGTCGCGTATATATGGATGAATGGCTCGGTCAACGTCGCGACACGTTCGGTCGTTCTACCGGTAGGACGAATCGGCTCATCATCGGTTTCGATGTTCGATTATCATTCAGCAACTCCAGGGAGAATCAGGAAAGCTGGCGTACAAGCGTTTTCGGCGCGACCAGCCGATAACTTGTTTCAACAAGGTCCGCGAGTTCTTCCCAGTCGACGTCGACTCGGTCCAGTCGGATTGAAACCCAACCGCGATGCCCGAGATACGTTGGCATGAAGAAACGCGAGGAGTCAGCGTCAACCAATGCCTGATTCATCCCGGCTTCGACTTTGCAACACAGCGCTATCTCATCGTCTCCGTGATGATCCTCGAGATAGTAGGCGAACGTTCGAGTTCGTACGCGATAGATCAAGTGAGCCTCTCCCTCGACCCGCTCGACGATCGCTTCCGGAAATCCCAGACATATCTGGCTGACACGGCCAATCTGTGGACTCGTCATCGCGATCACAATCCTTCGCAATCGCCGATCTGAATCACTGGCACATCGGCTCGAATCGATACCCGCGCTGGGAGAGGTCTTCAAGGACCATTTCCAGAGCCTGCACGCTCTGTGATCGCTGGTCGCCGCCATCGTGCAGGAGAACCACATCACCAGGTTTCACCTTACTGAGAATGCGGTCCGCAATGACGCCGGCGCCGGGACGCTCCCAGTCTCGCGGATCAACATCCCAGAGGATAACGTCATACCCGAGCGACGCAGCCCATGCTTTCGTATTGCCGTCCATCGCGCCGTAAGGCGGACGCATGCAGGGAGCGATATCACTCCCGACTGCACGTTCGGTCTCTCTGATCTGCCACTCGAAGGCACTCCAGGACATTCCCGCCATTGAGGCATGATCGTAACTATGGTTGGCGACCGTATGTCCTTCGTCGACGATGCGCCTAATGAGTTTCGGATGGTTATCCGCATACTGGCCGAGAACGAAGAACGTGCCAAACGCATCGTACTCGCTAAGTAGCTCCAGAACTTTGGGAGTCCAGATACTGTGTGGTCCGTCATCGAACGTCAGGTAGACAACTCTTTCTCCCGGATCACCCCCACCCTGTCCAAACAGACCCGGGTGGAATACGGCAACGTCGCCGCGCTTCGGATGCGGCCGCGTGTCCACGCCGCCGGCAGCCGCGGCCTCGGTTCCCATCAATGGCTGGAGAATTCGCCACTCGGGATCGTTGCTCTCGTGATACTCGAA
>SKTL01000457.1 GCA_007122555.1 Thermomicrobiaceae bacterium
CGCGAGGTCGGTTCGGTGGTCATGGGCGGCTCCTCCGGTGGCTCGAGGAGCGTCGCACCTCGACGTCGCCGCGGAGAGGTGACCCGTTGCCTGGGGATAACGCGTTGCGGCTGTGGCAGTCACAAGCGCACGGAAGTCCCCGCTTCGGGTGCTTTCGCGGAAGCGCCAACCGCTCGAAGTTGCTGGGGGGAAGCCAAGGCGTCTGCGACGCTGCGAGGTGCATTGCGGGCGGCGGCCTGGACCTTCCGGCGCGGCGGTGTTGCCGCCGCTGGTGTCGATCGTCAGCCCCGCGATCGCTGCCATCGGGACCGAGGCACGCTCGGCGAGCGGATGGTCGTCGAGCAGCAGGAGCCCGAGCGGCTCGAAGCGCACGAGCCGGCGGGTCAGCGTCTCGGGGAGGGGTTGTCCCGAGCCGGTGCTGCGGCCGAACGCCACATCGATGCGGTGGGCGAGTAGCGAGCGCAACGCCGCACCGAAGCCGCCATGGAAACGGGCCTCGAGCCGGGCCGAGTCGGTCAGGCCGCGGGCGCGGTCAAGGACCGTCGCCGCGGTTGACCCGGCACGGTCGACATCGACGACCAGCGGGCGGTCGTGGCCACGGACCTCGTCGACCAGCCGGTCGTGCAGCGCGAGCAGCTCGACCGCACGGGCCAGGAGCCGCTCTCCTTCGGGGGTCAGGGCGACCCACCGGGTCGAGCGCACGAACAGCCGCGTCCCCAGCTCGCGCTCCAGCCGGGCGATGTCGCGGCTCAGCGCCTGTTGGGCAATGTAGAGGCCAGCGGCGGCCCGCCCGAAGTGCAGCTCGTGGGCCACGGCGACGAAGCGGCGCAACAGCCGCGGATGGATGTCGGCCACAACCCCTCCACCATTGACAACGCAGACGTGTCAATCGTAGTCGGACCGGTGTTGGACACCCACGCGTGGCGCGGCGATGGTGGCCGCATCGACACACCACGACAGCTTCATCTCTGACTGCAACCCCCGACACGCGGAGGGCGCCATGGAACCGCTGATGTCTGCGACCCTCGCCACGCACCACCGACCCGCCCCGTGGCCGCGGCGACACCGACGTCCCCTCGCGCGGGCCGGACGCCTCGCGGCCTGGTGGCACAACCGCGACGAGCTCGCTTGGTCCGCCCTGCCCACCGCCCCTGTCTGCGCCGACCCGCCTCCGCACAAGGCCGTGGTCAGGCAAGGCCTGGCCACCGTGCTGCGGCGTATCGCCGACACGGTCGACGGCGAGCGGCATGTCAGACAGGTCGCCAGGACCAGCGGCTGAGCCCCTCGCAGCGTCGCCCGATCCTCAAGCGATCTGCCCGCATGGTTCCGCGGCGCCGACCCCGATGATCCCGAGGCGTGCGTGCCCAGCTCGCTGACATCGATGCCCGCATCCGTCACCTCGAGACGGGCTGGTCGGCGAACGCCGTCAGCTAGCGTAATCCCAGCAGCCCGAGGGCTTCAACACGTCTACGACTGGGGGCGTTCGCCGACCTCGTCGGTCTCCCGGCCGAGACATCGCCCGACGGCTTCGCGACGCGGTCAACGCATGAGGAGCAACTGCGTAACGGGCGTCTGGGACGTTCTGGGCGCCTCCCTCGTCCGACGACAGGACGATCGCTTCGAACACGTGATTGGGCCATCGTGCCAGTGATGAGGTAGCCGCCCCGGCGGTGGGGACTGACACCAGATGAGGAAGGGTCCTGCGACGCAGCCCCGGTTCCGACTGATCGAGACAGCTCGTTCGACAGCCAGCTCGTCTGCAACGGCTCGCATGGGGCTGGAAGACCCTGGATCGTTGCCTCTGTTCTGTTCTAGGTGGTTTCGTGGTCGGGGGCGGACGGCGCTGGACGCCCGGTGATGGTTGACACGCAAGAGGTCCTAGGTCGACTCCTACACGCCCCACCAACCACAGCCGGGACCGGCCCGTCGCGGCATCACGTAGTCCACCGGTCGTTCACACGCGTGCCCGCTGGCCGAGCCCCACAGGATCGACCACGACGACCTTCCCGCGGGTCAGGCGCACGAAGCCGTCTGCGGCTGCGTCCTGGAGTGCGCGGTTCACGGTGGACCGGGTGGTTCCCGCCATGGATGCGAGGACCTCCTGGGTCACGGGGACAACCGTCTCGGTGGGTTGCGTGTCGGCGCTGCCGTCGGTAGCGCCGTCGTAGATGCGGCACAGGGCTTGCAGCTGTCTGAGCACGCGAACGGCCGCGGGGGCGTAGTAGGCGTCACGGACCTGGTCGGACAGCGCCCGGACGCGCTCGGTCAGGACCAACACGAGGAAGCGGTCCACGGTCGGGCAGGTTCGACGCAGCTCCTCGAACACCGATCGGTGCAACACCAGCGTCTCCACCTCGTCGAGCGCGGCGATCGAGGCGCTGCGTCGAAGCTGTGGCTGGATCAACGCGAGCTCACCGAAGGTGTCACCGGGCCCGAGGATGTTGAGGGTCGCAACGTCGCCCCATCGAGTCGTGATTCGAACCGCAGCGTGTCCGTGACGAAGTAGGTGCAGCGTCTCAGCCAGGTCGCCCTCTCGGAAGACGATCTCGCCAGGCTGGAAGACCCGACGGACTCCAGCGTCGAGGATGCGACGCCGATCGTCGCTGTCAAGTTCCGCGAGGAAAGAGGGCTCCACCGGGGGAGTATGCCCGAGGGCCGGTGTTGTGTGCGGAGGAACACGGAGTGAGCGTCGTCCAGCGCAACGAAGCAAACGGCGATGCGGCGGAGGGTGCAGGTAGGGCTCCACCAGGGAGGTGAGCCCGGAACAAGGAGAAATCATGCACCCGCACATCACTCCGACCGCCCCCATCATCGCCGGGGTCCCAACCACTCCGACGCCGCACGGCACGCTCCGCGACCGGTTCACCCGTCCGCTGGTCCTCCTGCAACTCCTCGTGCTTGGTCTGACCCTGCTGGCCGGGACCGCCGCGCCAGCACGGGCGGACATCGTTGCTCCCACCGACGAGCCGACCGATACGGCTACCTACTTCACCAACGAACTGGAACAGGCGATCGCGCTCGCCGAGTCGAGCGTCGTGTTCATCGGCATCGAGGCGACCGGCTGGGTCCACGACGGGACCGGCTGGCTCAACGATAGCTACCCCTATGTCCTGGACATGCAGTGCACCGGGACCATCATCGACCCGGCGGGATACATCCTGACGGCTGCACACTGCGTCGATGCGACCGACTACCGCTACGACTTCATCCTGGAGGGTGTGCTCGAGTGGGTCGTCAACGGTTGGCATCTGGACGAAAATGGCAACGAGATCATCAGCATCGAGCAACTGTTCGACGCGGCCTACTTCGACTGGACGGTCGAAGGCACCGACCCCGGGTCGCCAGTGGATCTCGTCGTCGACGTCCACCTGTCGGAGACCGCTGCGGGGATGGCCGGGACGTCCGTGGCTCGGGCACGGGTGTTGGATCTGCTGCCGTTCGACCAGGGCGATGTCGCACTGCTCAAGATCGAGGCGACCGGACTTCCCGCCATGCCGTTGGCTGACGATATGCCCAATGTGGGTGCGGAGATCGTCGCTGCTGGCTTCCCAGTCAGTGTCGACGGTGTCACCGACCCGAATCTGCACGCCGCCTACAAGGATGGACGTGTCAGCCAGCACCGGACGCACGGCACCGGATCGGTCCCCGTGCTGGAGGTCTCCTCCGCGATGTCCGGGGGGATGAGCGGGGGGCCGACCTTCAACCTCTCCGGTGAGGTCGTCGGCGTGAACTCCTACGGCATCGTCGGCGAGTCGGCCGCGTTCAACTTCGTCTCGCCGGTCCAGCTGGTCCACGAGCTGGTGAGCCGCAACGGACTGACCCCGGAGCTGGGGACGGTCTCCGAGCGGTACCGCGAGGGGATCTTCGCGCTGGTCGCGGGCGACGGACACAGGGCCGAGGAGGCCTTCGATGCGGTCCTCGAGCAGGCTCCGAATCACCGCCGGGCCCAGGAACTCCGCGCCGCCGCTCGTGAGCTGAGCGGTTCGAGGCTGGGCGACGGTCTGCTCGTGACCCTGCTCCTCCTCGCCGGGCCGTCGGCGGGGGTCGGGATCCTTGCAGCGGTTGTTGCACGGCGTGCCCGTCGGCGTCGCGAGGACACGACCTCGGCGCCGGTGGTTTCCCCGCCACCTGTGCCCGTGGTCGCGGCCGGGACCCTGCCGGCCCCCGGTTC
>SKTL01000491.1 GCA_007122555.1 Thermomicrobiaceae bacterium
CAAAATATTTATAGCCAACCTGGCAACCATAAATATCAAGTCCCGTTAGGGACGATATATTCTTGAGAAATAATTTTGTACCCCCAAATCCGTTATAACCTGAAAAAATTATCCTGTTTTATAATGGAAAAATTTCATCCAACAGCGTCTTCAAAAAAGAGTTTGACATTATCCTTCAGGTTATCCTGATTTTTTCTTTTTGCCGAAGATCTGCCCTACATAAAAAGTGATCTTTTATGCTAACATCCGTTTTGTTCGACATGGTTTAACCTGACTGGCAAAAAGTTTGTCAGGATAAGTTACTTGCGTGGTCTTTTTTTTCCTGTTATTTTTCATGTGTTTGCCATGGGTCTCAATGACCTTTGCATTGACATTTGCAATGCACATGGTATCTTGGCTTGGTTATTAATTATAATTATTTGAAAAAAAAAGAATTAAGCAATGAAGTACAAAATCACGGGTCATGAAAAATTTCCCATGCGTTATCCTTGGCTCCCCAAGGCCGTCATGGCCGTTCAAGCGAATTCCAGGATTTTTTCGGACGAGAACGAGGCCATCGTAGAAATGGGCGTGGGCAAGAACATGGTCAGATCCATCCGTTTTTGGGCTGTTGCCGCCGGTATTATCAAAATGAATGGAAATGGAGGGTATGTTATAACGGAATTCGGCGACGCATTGTTCGGCGAGCGCGGTCTCGATCCCTTTATAGAAGATATTCAGACTTTGTGGCTCCTCCACTGGAAGCTTGCTAACGCCAACGATCCTCCCCTCCTTGCCTGGGATTATCTGCTAAACCGATGGCACGAACCCGAGATTGCCAGATCGGTAGTGCTGAATTCTTTGGAAAAAGAAGCCGAAAACATGGATATAAAGCTGTCTTCCACGACGCTCCGGGACCATCTCGACGTATTTATACGAACCTATGCACCCACGCGCGGTCCAAAAGGAGAGGCAAAGGAGGACAACCTCGACAGTCCCCTCGTGGAACTGGAGTTGATCCGGAAAACAGGAGAGCGCAACGCCGGTCCGGATAGCGGAAAACGCGAACCGATTTATGCGTTTAGACGTGAAGAAAAACATGAAATTTCGTCCGAGCTTTTTGTCTATTGCCTTTTCGATTTTCTTTATCGAAGACATCAAAACGAATCGACGATTTCATTCCGTGAAATTTCCGTAGGTCATGGAAGCCCCGGCCAGGTTTTCAAGCTGCCGGAGAACGATCTTCGAGAACGCCTGGAGACACTGGAAGACAGAACCGACGGCAGTTTGACTTACATGGAATCGGCAAGTATCCAGCAAATCAGAAAAAATTCCGACGCAAAACTGATCGGATTGCTCCAATCCATATATAGCCGGAGATATCCATGACATCCGAAACCAAAATATCCGATCTTTTTCAAATCAGCGGCAGATTCCTCAGGTCCATCCATCTGGAAAGGGATTTCAACGATCCCGACATATTGAAAGATTATATCCTAAGCGATTATTCCGTAAATTGCCTTCGCCGCATATCGAAGGGCCTCGAAACCGCATCCGGCCACCGGGCCTGGCGGATTACCGGAGATTACGGAACAGGCAAATCCAGCTTCGCCCTGTTTCTGGCGCACTGGTTATCTGGTCGCGTCGAAGATTACTCGACTGATTTGGGAAAACGCATCGACTATGCTCCTTTTACAGACAACCCTCCCCGATTTGTTCCCGTCCTAGTAACCGGTTCCCGCGCGCCACTGGGACCGGCTATCGTGGAAGGAATTCGGACCTGTCTTTTTTCCAGCGGTTCGAACGGCAAAACAAACACGCTGATGAAAAAGCTGGAAAATGCACTGCAATCAAACGAAAACGCGCGGGACGATCAAATTGTCGAACTCGTAATGGAGGCAAACCACTACGCTATTCGATCCGGCCAGGGAAACGGCCTGATAGTGGTTATAGACGAATTGGGCAAATTTCTGGAATTTTCCGCGCTTTATCCCGAGAAACAGGATGTATATCTGTTGCAGCGGCTCGCGGAGGCCGCCTCTCGAAGCGGGAGAAAACCGTTTTTTATCATCGGCTTGCTCCATCAAGGTTTCAACGCATACGCCGATCAGCTGGCACAATCCGCCCAACGGGAATGGGAAAAGGTGGCGTCCCGTTTCGAGGAGTTGGTTTTCAACCAGCCTTTGGAACAAATGTCGACGCTCATTGCTTCCGCGTTGCGAGTCCGAACCGACAGGTTTCAAAACAGCTTTTTGGCGGCCGCTAAAGCCAAAATGGCGGCTGCGATCGATATCGGATGGTATGGAGCGGCCCCTGCAAAACAGTTGTTGATGGAAAATGCCGCCAAGCTATATCCGATTCATCCCACGGTTTTACCAGTGCTGATTCGCGTATTCAACCGTTTCGGCCAAAACGAGAGGTCCCTGTTCAGTTTCCTGCTTTCCAACGAACCATACGGCTTGCAGCATTTTGCCGAGAAAAACTTGGAAAACGGATTGAATTACCGGCTTTGCGATTTGTACGATTATGTGCACGCAAATTTCGGATATCGGCTAGTCGTCCAGACGTATCGAAGCCACTGGAATCATATTGATTCCATGATCGAGAGCTTTTCCGCAAACAGCGAATTGGAGCTGAAAATATTAAAAACCGTGGGTATCCTAAATCTCGTCAACCAGCACGATTTGCTCGCAACCGAGGATTCGGTCCAATTGTCGCTTGCCGGTCCCGATTTGGGGCCGGGTGAAATAGCCGGCGTCATGAAAAATCTAAGGGAAAACAGACATGTCCTGTATTTCAGAGGAGCCGCCGGCGGTTTCTGCCTCTGGCCCCACACCAGCGTCGATCTCGATCAGGCATATGGAAACGCTTCCAAAGCGATCGGCCAACTGAAAAACGTTGCGGGTATCGTAAAAAATCATATCGATTCCACCCCGGTAGTTGCAAGGCGTCACTATATTCAAACCGGAAATTTGCGATATTTTTCGATTCAGTATTGCTCCGTGTCCAATTTGGTTTCGACGATAAAAAATATGGATGATACAGCAGACGGCATGATAATCGTCCCATTATGCGAAACTATGTCCGAACGAAAAACCGCCCTTGAATTGGCCGACCATCCAAAACTTAAAAGCAAACCGGAGGTGTTGATGGCCGTCCCTCCTCCATTGCATGCATTGGAAGGTTTGGTTCAAGAGGCGCAAAGATGGGAATGGATTGCGAAGAATACGCCTGAATTAAATACCGACCGATTTGCCGCCGAAGAAGTTTCCCGCAGAAAAGAATATTCCAGATCCGCGCTTCTAAGGAGAATAAACTCGTTTATTGGCCTGCGTCAATTTACGGGCGCACTGGATTTGGAATTGTTTCGTAAGGGTAAACGCATTTCGGTTGCAAACGGACGCGACCTCTTGTCCGAACTGTCGAATATTTGCGACGAAGTATATTGCAAAGGCCCCCGATTAAAAAACGAACTTGTCAACCGGCGAATTCCAAGTTCGGCTGCGGCTGCGGCGCGCATGCGAATTATCGAAAAAATGCTCAGACAATCGGACAAGCCTTTGCTTGGTATGGATTCGAAAAAGAAACCGCCGGAAATGTCGGTTTATCTTTCGGTTCTTAAACAGTCCATGCTTCACCAGCAATACGGTAACACATGGAAAATCGGTTTGCCGAAAAAGGATAGCGATAGGTGCGGCATATTGCCCGTTTTCAAGCAGATAGAAAAAATTGTGAAAAGCAAACCGGACAGCCGTATTCCCCTGTCAAAAATTTACAAAGAACTCTCAAGCCCTCCTTTTGGCGTAAGGGAAGGATTGATTCCGATTTTTCTGGCCGCTTTCAAACTCATGCACGAACATGAAATCGCCTTTTATGAAGAAGGTTCGTTCTTAAAAACAGTATTTGGAGAAGAATTCCAGAGATTAATCAAATGCCCCGAAAATTTCGAGATTCAATATTGTAAAATCGATGGAATCCGAATCGAATTTTTCTATAAAATTTTAGGCGCCCTCGAGCTTGATAAAGTCGATGCTAAGCCGGAAATACTGGATATCGTTCAACCTTTGTGCGTTTTCGCATCGGACCTCCCCCAATATGTTCAAAATACGAAAAGACTTTCCAATATAGCTATATCGGTCCGAAATGCGATTCTCGCCGCACGGGAGCCTGTCAAATTGCTTTTCGAGGACTTGCCTCTGGCTTGCGATTTCGATCCAATCAACGAACAAAGCGATATTAAAAACGAAACGGATCGTGATTTTGTCCGATGCCTAAAAGATGCACTTATTGAACTGAAAATGGCCTATCCCGAACTCAGGGAGAGACTAAAAAGACAACTTCTAAATGCATTTGATTATGCACATTCGTTTTCAAAAATGAGAAAATCTGTTGCGGCCCGCGCGGAACATCTCGCCATTGCCATTAGCGAACCGAAATTGAAGGCCTTTTGCCTGCGGCTTATGGACGAAAACCTTCCCGAAGTGGAATGGATAGAATCCGTTGGAAGTTATTTGGTCTCGAAACCTCCTGAAAAATGGAATGACAACGACGAGGACCGGTTCGAACAACAACTCTTGCAACTCGTTTTGAGGTTTTCTCGTGTCGAAAGCATTATTTTCTCAAAAACCGGGAATTCTAAAAATGGAGCGGGAATGCGTTTGTCGTTAACCCAATCCGATGGCGACGAACTGAACAATGTTATATTTATAGCCCAGGAAGACGAAGATGAAATTAAGAAGCTTAAACAAAGTGTTTCTGCTATGATATCGAAACATAAGCATATCGGTTTGGCAGCCGCCTATCTGGCCATTTGGGAAAATTTAAAGATAAACCCCGAAACCGAGGGGAAACCATGATCCATAAGAAAAGGCACATTTTGAATCTGTCCGGTGGAAAAGACAGCACCGCTCTGGCCCTTCACATGAGAGATAAAATTCTGGAAATGGAATATGTCTTCTGCGATACCGGCGAGGAACTTCGCGAAACATATGAATACCTCGATCAGGTGGAGGCCTTTCTCGGGAAAAAAATAATTCGTTTGAACGACAGGGCAGGCTTCGATCATTGGCTTAAAGTTTTCGGTGGTTATCTGCCGGGACCGAGAATGCGCTGGTGTACAAAGATGCTGAAGTTGAAACCTTTTGAAAATCATGTCGGCGACGATCCGATAATCAGCTATGTCGGAATCAGGGCCGACGAGGACCGCGTCGGTTACATCAGCACGAAAGAAAATATCGAAACAGTCTATCCGTTCAAGGATGATGGAGTAGATTACAATGGCGTCATGAAAATTCTTCAAGACAGCGGGATTGGATTGCCACCCTACATGAAGTGGGGAAGAACGCATTCTGGTTGCTATTTTTGTTTTTTTCAACAAAAAATCGAATGGGTCAGACTCCTTGAAACATATCCCGAAGATTTTAGAAAAGCACAGGAATTTGAAAAACTAAGCAATGAAATGGGAAAAACATATACGTGGATCGAGGGTTTGCCCCTAAGAGAGCTTCGAAAGAAAGAAAATATAAAAAAGATTAAGAAACAGCACAAGCTTAGGGAAGAACGATTTCGGAAAAAGAGAGGCAATAAAAAACTGGTTGAAGTTTTGGCTGGTATTGATGAGGAGGAATATAGATATCGGGCATGTTTGATTTGCCAACTTTAATGTATAAGAGAACTTTTGAAAAGGATTATTGAATCGGAGAATCGCAAAAAGGAGATAAAAGACAAATTAGGAAAGAATGGAAAATAAGATAATACCTTCTTAGAACCTCTCGACAATGTGAGTGCAGAATATGATGCAGATAGAAGACTGGATAAGATTTCTCAGGAAATACGGCCCGATACCCCGTAACGACAACATGTACGACGAAACGATTCAAAGAACCGCTCGTCGTTATAAAATAAAACCCATCGAATTTAAACACCCTCACCAAAAGAAAGTCATCGACAGTATCATATCCCCTGATCCAGTTTCAATTATTCTTACGGGAACCGCTGGGGATGGAAAAACCCATTTATGTCGAAAGGTATGGGGTGCATTAAAAAAAGACGATTTAAAAGGTTGGGCATCCGATGATCCTTATTTAAACTTAAAGGTATTGTATCCAAAAGACAGGGAAACATGGCCCCCTCCAAAAGAGCGTGAACTTCGAAGAGTTGTAACAATTCACTTCATCCGCGATCTAAGCGCTTGGGCACCCCAAGATGGATATGAATGGGCGCCGGAAAAAGAGAAGTTGCTTTTTCGTTTTTGTAAAGCGCTGTTTGATTCCAGTTCCGATGATGTTTTTTTAGTTGCAGGAAATGACGGTCAGCTTATTGAAACTTTTGAACGTTTCAAAAAACGCTTTGAAGACATCGATTTAATACAAAAGGCGCTTAATGCTTTTGAAGATTTACTCGTTGATGACAAGCAGGAAAAAGAGGGAATAAGGCTCCGTTTTTTCAATTTGAGCAGAGGTAATTCGTCCGAACTATTTCAACTCGCCGTCGAAAGCTTTTTAAATCATGACGGATGGAGGGGCTGTCTTGAAACAAACGCGGGAGAAAATGAAGCATTTGGCCCCAATTGTCCGATTCGCCGCAATTTCGAACTGCTCCAAACCCCCCTTATACATTCGAGAATGACCTCGTTGTTCGAACTTTGTGATTATAACGGATTGCATGTTCCCCTCCGGCAAATTCTCTTGATGCTTACAAACGCCATTTTAGGTCACCCGGATGTCAAAGACCGTCTGATGGTTCCCGGTGACGTTCCTGGTATCATTTCAGCGGGAACCGTTTCCAAGGCCAGCATCTACAATAACCTCTTTGGCGGCAACTTAACTGAAATGCGCCGGAACTCAATAACGGTATTCGATTATTTCGATCAATTCCAGATCGGATACGAAACCACTAATCGCATCGACAACATACTGATTTTCGGAGAAGAGAACGAGCTTTTCAGTACCCCTTTCAAGGAATTCATGACGGAAGATACTTTTTACGGGGCCGATGAAAAATTCCATGCTGCCAGGCGCGGGTATATCGAAGGAACAGAGGAAAACGAAACAGCCACAAAAGATTTCATGGACTTGCTTATCAGCCAAAGAAGAGGCCTGTTTTTCAAAATCCCGAAAGCATCCGAGGCAGAATTCGGCTTATGGAAATTAACGGTTTTCAAATATGCCGGGGAATATCTCGATTCGTTTGTCGATGTTTTGAAATCCAGCGGTTCCGTATCCCGGCAAATTATATCTCGTCTTGTCAGGGGAATAAATCGAATTTTCACCGGAACGCTGATCAACAACGACAGGGAAATCTTTCTTGCAACAAGCGGGAACTACTCTCAAGCAAGGATTTGCAGAATCTTGATCGACAAAATATCCGTTTATCCCAGCAAGGGCGAAAAAGTCCAATTAAAACATGATGTCTTATTAAAGCGCGTCATTTTATCAGTGTATCTTACTCCAGATATATTCGAGGATTTTGATTTGAATCTCATCCGATACGAATTTCTTTCGCGCGTGGCCGACGAAGGAGTGTTGCCCGCATGTTTTTCCAGGGAATGTTATGAAGATATTCTGGCATTCAAAACACGCTTGCTCGCAGCGCAAAAAAGGCGTCGGGAGGCCATGCGGGAACCCCCAACACCCATTTCCGAACTCAATATTCTCAGCCTTTCCGACCAAGGGGTTGCGGAAGAAAATTTTGTGGAGGTCATGCTTTGAATCCATTATCCGAACGGCTTTCTCCCCCGCAGAACCCGGACCCCTCCATGTGGATCGACGAAGCCATATGGGGGCACAGACTCCATGACGAGCAATCGCCGTGGTTAATCTATCTCGAGTTCCTGAATGTTTTCATGTTCGAATATTCACAAGGCCGGGCGTTTTCCGAAGCCAAGGGTTACAATACATTGTGTTACAAGCCTTGCAAACGATTGCATCTGAGAAACATCCTGTTCAATAATCCCAAGCTCGAAAATATTCGGCTTGTTCTTGCAAATGACTCCGAGCGTTGGGAGGCCTGGTTTCGGGAGATGGAGACGGCTCAGGGCATAAACAATCCGGATTTCCGTTATTTGAAAAAACATTTCGGTAGGTTCGAGGATTTTTACCAAATTGTATCGATCATCCGGTCCACGAGTCTCGAAATGAACAGTAATAAACGATGGACGTCGAAATTTGTTTTTCCATATGGAGAAGATTGCCTATTTGAAGATTTGCACCAGAACACAAATACCAATGACAGGAGATTTTTCGGCAGAACAGGAGAAGTCCTCTACCTGATGCTATGCCGAAGCCGACACTCGGATGAATTATCAGGTGCGATAGGCGATATTATGATGCAGTCCGGGAAATGGAATAATATCGTCAGATGTCTGCAACCGGACAGCCCGGATGCTATGCGGTCCGAAAGAGCCAAGGCGTTTCTTCCCTATAAGCATCACGAAGCTTTCGATACACTTGCAAAAGACTGGTTGTCGATTCTTCGATTGAACATTAACCCTCATGACATGATACCGCACCTCGTCAATCTGGCCGGATTTCATATGGTCAAATATCAATTGGACGTATCGCGGCAACTGCTGGAAAGAGAAACTCCCGCGACAGTGGTTTGCGAAATCGTCGCGCCGAAAAAAACTATTGTAAGGGAACTGTCTTGCGAGCACTACCAGGGTAACAATTCTTTGCCGGAACAGGCGGTCGAATACTATTTAGCCGGCATAAAAAAAGCCGACGAATGGATAAACGCGGCCTCGGAACATGATGCATTTATGAAATGCCTTCAAGTTTTGGAAGAAAAAGTACTTTGGCCTCGAAACGAAGGCGATTACAACGGCCCTAACGATCCGGATTCGCTGATGGAGGATCTGCGAGCGGCCGCGTTGAAAAGGCACAGGCGGCATAACGCCAATATACACCGCAATTACGGCCGTGAAATCGGACTCGTTTCCAAGCGGGGCACCAATAAGTTGAGATACGCTCCGACGGATAATTTCTTAAAAACGCTTTTGCTGTGCAATGTTCCCGGCAGAATGGCATTGAATCATTTTCTAACACGGCTTTCGGATCGTTACGGCTTGATACTCGGAGAACGTGAAGCGGAGCGGATACTTCCACGCGAAGATTTCGATAAGAAAGCGTTTCAGGCGAACTCTCGCCGTTTGGAGCAAAGACTGGCGAGTCTCGGATTATTGCGCCGTCTCTCGGATGGCTGCGCATATATCATCAATCCCCATCGGACCGGGAAATAAAGTGGAAATCATGAAAAACGAGCAACTGGTGGGCACCGTAGCCGCCGCATACCTAAAAGAGAAACTTTGGCAACAAGACGACGAAGGTACTGCGCGGTTTCTCGTGGACTGCCTTACGGCAGATCAAACCGCGTCGGTGGCAAAGGCGATCATTGCGGACAATGAACTGTCGAACCTTGTGGAAATCAAGTTTCCTATACATTTCGTGGGAAATCACGGGCTCTCGGAAGCGCATTTGACAGATGAAAGAACGACTTGGTTTCGGAATGCCGACTGCGCCAAGCCCGCACTGTTGGTTGCCAATACCGGCGATGACGAGGAGCAGTCTCTAAAGGAAATAGAACCTATCGGGAGGCCCCAGTTATACGAGAGAATCGATTTATGGGTCGGGGTCGCTTCCAAAGGTTTGCCCTTGGCAGACGCGCACAAAACATGGTGGGAGAAAGCTTTGGCCGGCTTGCTCGAAGCTCGGAATTACACCCTGGAAAGATTTGGCGAATACATACTGAAAACCGGGGCGGCAATCGAAAACGGCCATCCGATTTTAGCAGCATTGGGCGTCGCCCTGCCTGCGCTGCAGATCCCAAAGGACTCCGCTTATTTTGGTGGATTAGCCGAGAGATACGCGGGACATAAATCTCGATGGAAAAACCTGTATAGCACCGCTATCAAAAAGCGCGCCTGTTACCTTCTCAAACTGACCCCCGCTCAAACGCCGCTAACCGAGGAAGTACTTCGGAAATCATTTGAAAAAGTACGGGATTTTATCCCCGATGATATCCATCCGTACGTAGAGGTATTTATCAAGGCTCCCGGCGGATGGAACGAGCATGCTATAGCTCTCTCGGATATTGAATGGGAAATTGTAAAGCCTGTTTTCGATGGCCTGAAAAGAGAAAATTTCAATTTGGGCAAAGAGACCAAACGGCTTTTTGACGAAATCGGAGCCGACGAAAGATTGACAAAAGACGAGCTGGATTATCTGGATCTTCTCGAGAAGCGGAAAACTACGGAATCTAACGAAGAAGACGAAGAATTCTATCAGAATCATCGGCTTGAACTTGATGAAGCCGTGGGTTTAAAAACGAAGTGGGACCGGTTTATTTATGGAACTCCCGTGGAATCGGATGACTTTATCGTCGGGATTGCATTGTGTTTGGAAGCATTGTTCGACCGAAACCTTTGGCATCGCCGGCAAAAGCTGACTATTCGTTGCGACCGGAAAACAAAGAAAAATTTTAAAGGACTGAACAACGAGGCAGGTCGTTTCTTTTGTTGTCGATATCGTGGCTTGCCTTCTATTTGGAAGGAAAAAATCAAGTGGGATGTAGGACACTTGTTCGACTTTGACGATCTTGATAGAGAATGGCGCGTCGCGAACCAGAGCTATGTCAACCGGTCGGTTGCCAAGTCTGCATTGAAACTGAAATTCTTCCTGGAATTGGAAGTCGAAACATCCCAAGGGGAAATCGAAACGTCGTCCAAGCAACTGATTTGGGTCTTCAATCCCAATGCCGTCACGAGCGAATTGCCCGACGACTGGTCACGGCTTTGCGAGCATCCTTTTGTGGGATGCCTGTCCAATCGGGAACCCGTTAGCGGTAAAGGACGGTTCCAATCCATCGACCTTGAGAATGCAAAAACGCTAATGCCCACTTTCGGTAGAAATCGAGGATCCTTTGTGGGCGCTTATAAAAAGGAGAACGATATTTCCGTTCAATGGCGGGCCAATTTGAAGAAAGCTTTGAATCGGTCGCTGATAACAGAACTGACAGCGAAAAAGCTCGAGAGGCTGTTCGAGTCTTTCGAGGAAAACTATTCGTTATCCATTAAGGAGTTTGCCAAAACAGGGGTTGCGAGCAATGTCATTTTAAAGCAGGCGGAAGATTATGCGATACTTTTGCATACGATCTGCGAAAAAGCCAAAGGTGACAGCAACCGTGCCCTTCTTTTGCGTCCGCTTCTCCGACTCGGGACCGTGGAAATAGAAGGCGGAAAAACGTCGTCTATTGTCGCGCCATGGAATCCGTTGCGGCTCCGCGCCATGGCCGTAAAATCCCGGCGGATTTCCAATCTGCTGTCCGTACTTCTGGGTTCGGGCGAAGTTTCTTTCGGCGACCCGCGTTTGTTTTTTAAAGAGCTTAGAGACGAGTTGGCCCATCCTTACTATCCCGAAGTCATTCTGGGTTGGGACGGGAATCATGCTAAAATTCTTTCTCTTTCGGATCATTACCTTGATTACAGTCTTCATGAATCGCCGGTAATTTCCAGAAACGTTTCGGACGACACGAACGAGAATCCAACAGAAAGCGCCAATCTTATATTGGATATGGTCAAGCGGTTTTTATCCCTGTACCCACATGAAAAATCGAACCTGTCTTTGGTGCTTTACAATTCGGATTCGGCTCGGCTTCCCCAGGCGATTGTCGGAAAAATAAACGATTTGCACGAAGACGAATCCGCCATGAGGTGTGAAATCATTCTTCGGCACAGGGACGGGAACAAGCTGAGGAATCTTTACACCGAAATCGTGGGAGCTTCGGATGGCGATCCGGATTCATTCATTGCCAGCGAAGTGAACAGGGATTTCATGGCGCGGCTTCGCATCGGCATTATGGCGAATCAAGCACCAGCTCCGGATCCCAGGGACGGGCCTCCGGCAGATATCGTTTTTCTGGAAGACGTGATCGCCCGCCATGCAAGCATCGAATGGTATCCGGAAGACGCGAAGCCGGTGGAAACCGATGGATTTATACCAACCCGCTGGTCAAGGCGCCGCCCGTCCCCCACCGACGACATGAAAGCCATAGTTTATTTATGCTGCCCTGTTCAGGATGAAATCGGATGGTCGTATATAACCGCCATTACAACCTTTATCAAAGGCGATTGGGACGAAACGGTGGAAAAGCGGTTGCTGCCGGCAAGACAGTTGGATTTCGGCAATAATGAAACCGCCGCGATTTTCAAGGAAACTCATAACTTGGGCAGTTGGGTGGTCAATTACGACGAACTGCTGGATAAGCGGCAACTGCTGAATCAAAACGTCCGAATCATCCGGTATAAACAGTTCGCCACTCAAGGGCGTAACCTGCTTGTTTCATCCACCGCGCCTCTGGGGCTGCTCCGATCTATGATACTCCGGCGAACCAAAGATTTGAATCTGGAGTTATCGGACCAGGATTATAGCCGGTTGGCGGATAAATTCATCGACGACGCAATGGATATTTCCGGAGACATAGTTTTAAGGGCCGCCAAACGCGGCAGGCATGCCAGCGAACTGATGGGCGTCGTTCTAAGCCGCTTTCTGATCCGCAAAGAATTGGGGCCCGGTGGATATCATGGTTGGTACTTTCTAGATGATTACGCGGAATGGCTGGGGCAAAGAGAACAGCACATCGCCGATATACTCGCGTTGAGTCCCGAAAAAACGGCGGATGGTAAAATGCGTTTGTCCGTTATCGTTTCCGAGGCAAAATATATTGATCATGCCAGCCTGTCCGCCAAACGCAAGGAATCGCAAAAACAACTTCGCGACACTATGCGTAGAATCGACGACGCCCTCTTTGGCGACCCTGCGAGGCTTGACCGGGGATTATGGCTTTCGCGCTTTTCGGATCTTGTATTGAACGGCATTCAATTTCCCGCAGGCTCGGACATTGATCTTTCCGCCTGGAGGAGGGCGATTAGGGAAGGCCAATGCGAGATTTTTCCGAGAGGATATTCGCATGTTTTCGTATCCGGTCCCACGGATTGCCCGAATTGTTCCGATTTTTCCCAAATTGCCGATTTGGACGATTCGTTTCAAGAGGTTTTTTCGAGGCAAGAGTTGCGTAGACTTGTTCTAAAATACTTCAAAGACGAGGACCCTTTGGAGATACGCAGGAATTCGGCCGGGGACAATATCTGGCCAAAACGGAATTATCGGGGGTTGTCTGAAAAAAACATTTATTCCCAAAAAGAGAAGGAAAATCCCTCTAAGCAACGAGAGACTACAACAAACGGTTCGGAATCAGGCGAGCCTAAATCCGGGGAACACTTTTTATCGGATGATTTCCGTAAAGGAACGGAACAAACCGAACCCGAAGAAACAGGGAAAACCGGACTTGTTTCTTCAATATGGCCGTACTCCGCCATAGGAAAATTGATCAGGGCCTACAATAAAAGCGTCGCCGACTCGGAAAAGGATGAACTCTGGCTTGAGGATACTGTAAAACGGTGCAAGGGAGCGCTCCAACAATTCCAACTGCGTTCGAAATTGCTGGAAAAGGCCTTGACACCGAATGCCGCTTTATTGAAATTTCAGGGCAGTTTTAACCTCACGGTGGAACAAGTACTTAAACGCAGGTCGGAATTACTGACCACCCACAGACTGAATATCATCTCGGTGCGTCCCGAACCAGGCGTTGTCTCGATTTCCATTGCCCGTCCGGAAAGAAGAGTGTTGCACCTTCTCGATGTTTGGAAAAACTGGGCTCCCGATTGCACTTCCGGAAATCATGAAATTTTAATCGGTCTGAAAGAAGACGACAGCAGCCTTCTTGTTTTTTCACCTAAAAACAATGCTCCTCACACCTTGATTGCAGGATCCACAGGAAGCGGAAAATCAGTACTGATGCAAAATATTATCTTGGCCATTTCATGCACGAATACTCCCGATCAAGCCCATATTGTCATCATTGACCCTAAACTCGGCGTCGATTATTTTGCTTTCGAAAACCTGCCTCATATGCATGGCGATATTATCGACGATCAACAAAATGCCATTTCAGTCCTGTCCGATCTTGTAAGTGAAATGGACCGCCGTTACAGTCTTCTCAGGAAGAACAAAGTTTCCAATATTTACGAACTCAACGCAAAAGAAGACGCCACGGAACATCCACCTTTTCTTTGGATCATCCACGATGAATTCGCCGAATGGATGATGACCAAGGAATATAGCGCCGAAGTTTCGGATGTGGTTGCGCGGCTAGGCGTCAAAGCACGCGCGGCCGGAATATTTCTGGTTTTTGCCGCACAAAGGCCCGATGTTCATGTCATGCCCATGCAACTTCGAGCCAATTTGGGCAACCGGCTGATTCTGAGAGTCGACAGCGAAGGCACCTCGGAAATCGCACTCGGAGAAAAAGGAGCCGAAAGACTCTTGGGCAAAGGGCATCTCATCGCGAAAA
>SKTL01000375.1 GCA_007122555.1 Thermomicrobiaceae bacterium
CCAACGGCATAGAGGTCTGTTGTCTGACCGTCGAGCGTGGTATCGCGGTAAGCACTGTGAACTACGAGTGGGAGATCGTCGATCATGATTCGCTGGTCTATGTCGACGAATCACTCCAGCCGGTAGACGCTCCGGCGGAGATTGACCTCACAGCCGAGCCGATCTGGCCGTCCGTGACCTTGAATGGCGAACCACGGTCCGTGGTGGAGATGGAGATCACCCAGGCGCTGATGCTGCAAGGCGAGGGCATGGGAGTGCTTGATCTACCCGAGTCCGGCTTGCTGGAGATTCACTTCGATCATCTCATGCTCCCGCATGATGGTGACGAGCCGAGCCTGGCGGTCTATCAGGGTCCGTGGACACTCTCGGCCGAAATCGGCGACTCGGATGCAGAGCTCGACCCCGCCCCAGAGCCGACCGCGCCACCGGACGTCGCCGTTGAATCGACTCCGGAACCGGAGACCGCGCCGGCGTCATCGGATGTTGATGAGTCCGGGGAACAGCTCCGCGTGCTCGTCTACATGGTCCGTGGTGAGGAGATCGGCGCTTCGTCGCGTTCAATTGAACACACGCCGGATGTGGCGACGGCCTCGATCGAGTCGCTCCTGGCCGGACCAAACGACGAAGACGAGGATGTCGGACTACACAGCGAGATCCCCGAGGGCGTGGAGTTGCTCGATATCGCGCTCGACGACGGAACGCTTACGCTCGATCTCTCAGACGAGTTTGCCGCCGGCGGCGGCAGCGCCTCAATGATGATGCGGCTGGCGCAGGTAATCCACACAGGGACACAATTCGACACCGTTGATGCCGTGCAGATCCTGATCGAGGGCGAACGTGTAGAGACGCTCGGCGGTGACGGAGTTCTCATCGATGAGCCGCTGAATCGGGACGACTTCGAGGATCAGGCTCCGGCGATACTGATCGAAACGCCCGCTCCGCACGAAACCGTCGATCAGGAGATTCGCCTGATCGGAACATCGAACACGTTCGAGGCGAACCTGCAGATCGAGATTATCGACCCGATGGGCAACCAGGTCTATCGCGACTATGCGACCGCCACGTCCGGCACCGGAACCCGCGGCGAGTTCGATCTGAAAATTCCGGTTGAGTTCGAGGGCGACGGGCTTGGCTCGATCCGCATGTTCGAGCATTCGGCGCGGGACGGCGAACGAACCAACGTGGTCGTTATCCCGGTTCGGTTTGAGCGGTAGGAGTTGTCTGCCTACCCCCCCCCCGCCCGGGCCTCCCTCGGCTCCGCTCGGGACAGGCTCTCTCCCAATGCTGGGAGAGGGGAGTGATTGCTGATCTCCGCGTCCGTCCGTCAAGCGCAACTTCGTGCCTCACTGGGCGACGCGGAGAGGGTCAGGTTCGTTAAGGCTCCCAGATGTCCGTGTCCGGCTGGAATGCGGCCCAGGCGAACCAGAAGTGCGCGCCGCTGATGTGCTCGTTCAGTTGAGCGCCTTCCATCGGCCCGGAAACCGCCCGACCGGTGATGTTCCATTCGCTGCCGGTCTGCTCGTCCGTTATGGTGAACTCGTCTGATACGAATCGCAGTTCTTCTCCGCCGACCACTGGATTAAACGCCGCCGCCATGCCGACATCTCTTGAGGCTGAGATTTCGGTCTGATCGAGAGCTGATGTCGCGCCGGGTTGCCAGAAGACAACGATCGGCTCATCTCCGACCTCGTCATGGACAACCGGGTGTTCTTCGAGTTCCGGGAACGGGTAGGCCCGGGCTTGATCGTTGAGTTCGACACCAAGCACGCGGATCATTGGAGGTTGCCGGCCATCGGTTTCGCCGTCGAACAGGAACGGCGATTGATCGATCCGGTCGTATCCGAAGTAGGGATTGCTCCCGTAATTTCGGCTGAATCCGGTGTCCTGGGAGAGCACGAGCCCATCGGGGTGAGCGTCCTTGAACGCCTGCCAGGAAACGATAATCGACGGCAACATCGTCAATCGCTCTCCGGCAAGATCTCCGACGATCGCTTCTCCCGTGATTTGCTGCCAGAGGCTTTCAGTCTGGTTGTCCCACATGACGAGATCGGAGTGCCGGAGCATTCCGCTAACGCCTAGCCGGAGCGTCTCATAATCGTTCAGGTCGCGGTCGAACGCAACCGCGGAGTTGCACAACGGGCAGAACGTGACACCGACGTTCGTTCCGCCTATCTCCGTGTTTACGATCTCATGCCAGGTCATTACCTGAAGCGGATAGGCTCTGGCGTCCCCGTCGATCTCAATCTGGATGACCGGTTCCTGGGGCTCATACCAGGCATCGCCGATTCCGATCTCCACGTAGTTGGGATTATCGATTGGCGGAATGCCGTCTCGCGGAACTCCGCCAGATTTCAGTTCTTCCAGGTTGACAGTACGTCGCGAGAAATCTGTATTGCCCCAGGAGCGAGTCCAGCCGGGCATGTTGCTGGTGTCCGCATCTTCCAACAGCGTGCCGGCTGGGAGCGGCGTTGGAGCCGGCCCGCTGGAGCGATCCGTGAGCGAACTGTTGAGGGCCGCGCTGCACGCGGTAAGCACGAATACGAATCCAACGACGATCAGTATGACTCGGACGGGTGGGCGGAACGTGGACTGTTCATGCATTGTGATACTCCGTTCAGGGTCTGAAGCTACGATGTGCGATCTTGTCTTAACCCTGAAGCATGCGGCGAGAATTATCGGTGAGGAGCATTACGGTGGATCGTTCACTATCGTCGTAGATGGGGCGGTCTGGATCACAAACCGCCCCGATATCCCCGTTGTGTGTCACCTGTTACGGTGTCCAGATGCCGGTTTCCGGCTGGAACGCCGCCCAGGCGAACCAGAAGTGGGTTCCGTTGACGTACTCCTCAAGCCGTTCGCCTTCAAGCTCGCCAGTCGTTGCCTGTCCCAGCACGTTCCAGGTCGACCCGGTCTGTTCGTCCCGGATCTCCCCATCTTCATGCGTGAAGGTCAGCTCTTCGCCATTGAGCTCCGGATTGAACGCGTTTGCCGCCCCGACTTCGCGCGAGTCCGCAATCGATGTCTGGTCAAGCGCTGATGTTGCGCCAGGCGTCCAGAAGACAACGACAGACTCACCGCCGACCTCATCGTGCACCACCGGATGATTCTCAAGGTGCGAAAACGGGTAGGCCATCGCCTCGTCGTTCAGTTCCAGCGCGAGCACCCGCTCCATCGGCGGGAAGCGGTCATCGGACACATCGCGGAACATGAACGGTGACGAGTCGATGTCGTCATATCCGACGTAGGGGTTGTTTCCATACGTTCTCTGAAACCCCGTGTCCCGTGAGAGCACGACTCCGTCCGGATGAGTGTCTTTGAACTGCTCGTAGGAAACGATCACTGAAGGCAGGAACGTGAGGTTTGTTCCGGCCATCTCGCCGACAATCGCTTCGCCGGTGATTTGCTGCCAGAAACTCTCGGTCTTGTCGTCCCACATGACGAGGTCCGACATTCGAAGCAGTCCGCTGACGCCGAATCGGAGGACTCCAAGATCCTCAACTTCTCGGTCGAATGCGACCGCCGAGTTACAGAGCGGGCAGAACGTAACCGCAACCGCCCGGTCCCCGAACTCGTCGTTGACGATCTCGTGCCAGGTCATGATCTGGAGCGGATAAGCTCGTGCGTCGCCGTCAATCTCCATCGACACGACCGGCTCTCGATCTTCGAGCCATTCGTCGGCTTCCTCGAATTCAATGAACTTCGGTTCATCGATCGGCGGGATGCCGTCCGGAGGGACACCGCCGGATGAGAGCTCGTCAAGCTCGATCGTCCGGTTGTCAAAGTCGGTGTTTGGCCATGAACGCATCCAGAAGGGTTCACGCTCTTCGTCACGGTCTGGTCGATCCGCGACTTCGTCGTCAGCGTCTTCGGTTGGCTCCGGCGTTACCGTCGGCTCTTCGATCTCGGGCGTTGACGTTGCTTCTTCATCGACCGCATCGTCATCGACGGCGTCGTCAGTATCAGTTGCGGCGACGACGTCATCATCGCTTGCGCCATCGTCAGCTGCACGATCTTCGGCGCGGTCAGCGCAGGCAGCCAGGATCAGCACCAGCGAGACGAGCACGGCGATAACGGGTAATCGCAGGCGTACCGGCATAGTCGAGCTCCGATCATTCCAACGAGTAGTCAGGAGGGACTTGTTCACCTGATCAGAATTATGC
>SKTL01000016.1 GCA_007122555.1 Thermomicrobiaceae bacterium
TACAGCGAGTTGGAGGAAACGACATGATCACCCGGATTCAACAGTGTCATGAAGATCGACATCTGCGCGGCCTGACCGCTGGAAAACGAAACCGCGCCGATGCCGCCTTCCAGGCTGGCCACCCGCTGCTCGAAGGCATCAAGCGTCGGGTTCATGATCCGGGTGTAGATATTCCCGAACTGCTCAAGATTGAAGAGCGACGCTGCGTGCTCAGTATCGTCAAACACATAGCTCGTCGTCTGATAAATCGGCAGCGCGCGGGATCCGGTATCGGAATCCGGACTCTGCCCGGCGTGCACCGATCGCGTGTTAAATCCAAGCTGGCGTTGCTGTTCGCTGTCGCCCATAGGTAGACGCTCCCTGTCAATGAGTTCCTCGTAGACGGGACACCGTTGTCCCGTCCGCGGGCGCTAAAACGGCGCTTCGACGCCGACTTCACGACCAATCATACGTATCTGTTCAACGACCACCGGATGCACCGGTATTCCGTTGGCCCGTCGATCGGCTTCAGCCTCATACTCCGGCTCACCCGGAATCATGACCCGGTCGACCCCATCGACCGTCTCCAGCGACTTGATCTCCTGGATCATCCGGTCGATGCCGGCTTTGAAATCATCCTCACTCGTGAAGGCGTCAATACGCCAGGCCATAAAGGCGTGACCGGTGCGTGTCGGCCCCGGAACCTCATCCCGGCTCCCCTTGACATGCGCCCCCCACGGGCCGCTGGCGAGCTGCCCGCAGAGCATTTCTATCCAGAGGCCGAGACCAAAGCCCTTCTGACCGCTCGTCTCTCTCGCCCCGCCAAGCGGAGTCAAGGCGACTGCCTGGTTCGGGTCGGTCGTGATGTTCCCGTCCGCGTCAACCGCCCAGCCGGCCGGGATCGGTTTGTTCTCGCGCTGGGCGATTTCGATCTTGCCCCAGGCGACCGTGCTCGTCGCCGCGTCGAGCAGAATCGGTTTCTCCTTGCCTGCGGGGATCGCCGCCGCGATCGGAGCGGTGCTCAGGTAGGCGCGTTTCGCGCCAGTCGGAACGACGAGCGGGGTCGCATTGGTCATTGCGACCCCGCACAACCCGTGCTCCAGGGCCATGGCGGCGTAATAGCCGGCGATGCCGAAGTGATTGCTATTCCGAACCGTTGTCATGCAGAGGCCGGTCTCTTTCGCCTTGGCGATGCAACGGTTCATTGCCTCGATTGAGGCCGGGTGCCCCATGCCGTTGTCCGCGTCAAGCGCCAGCGTTGCGGCGGTTTCGGTAATCACCGTCATCTTCGGGTCGAGATTTACCAGACCATCGCGAAGTCGATCAGTGTACATCTTCAATCGCGGCACGCCATGCGAATCAATTCCCTGGACGTCAGACGCCACAAGGACCTCCGCGACCTGGTCGGCATGTTCACGCTTCACGCCGAAACCAACCAGGACATCTGAGGTGAATGATTGCAGGGCGTCCGACGGTATACGCGTCGTCTCGACTACCATTCGTTGCGACCTCATTTCTCTATCAAAGGCCGTACCCCGTTGTGACGGCCGTGCAATCGCCATCATACCCGAGATTCAGCGTTTGTTTTGCGAGCAGCGCGCTGGATACTGACGACTTGCGTTGAAGATGCCATACTGTAGCCAATTGCGGACAGGGAGCAGCGGCGAACCCGGCCCCGACCTCCGTTTGATTCAAATCGGCTGAATGCAGGTTGAGAACGCACCTTGGGAGGATTTTGATGATCAAATCGGTACTGGTGCCGCTGGACGGCTCCGAACTCGCCGAAGAGGCGCTGGGATATGCGCTCCCTGTTGCTCAGCGACACGATGCGGATGTTCACCTCATCTTCGTTATCAGCCACGAAGCTGACGCTACCGAGGATGATGAGGCTCGGCAATATCTCTCCGGGGTCATTGAACGAAACAACATTGATGCTCAGACACACGTCCGCTTCGGCAGTCCGGCCGATGAAATCATCGAAACCGGCGACGATCTCGAAGAACCGCTAATCGTGATGACCACACACGGTCGAACCGGCATCGGGCGCTGGATCTACGGAAGCGTCGCGGACAAAGTTGTTCACGCCTCGGACGCGCCAGTGCTTCTGCTCCGCTCGGGCGCCGGGAAGCTCGACGGCGGCAACATTCAGAAGATCGTCGCGCCGGTTGACGGATCAGCGTATTCCGAGGCCGCCCTGTCGTTCGCGAAAGCGATGGCGAAGACCTTTGATGCCGAACTCCATGTGACCCGCGTCGCCGAAACGGCGAGTCTCTACAGCAGCCTCGGCTATGAGACCTATGCGCCGGGAGCCGGACAGCCGATGAGCGACGTTGTGGAGTATATGGTCAACGAAGTTCACAAATACATTTCCAAGGTCACCCGTGACCTCAAGGAAGAGGGCTATCGCGTGCAGGGCGTGGTCCTTGAAGGTTTTGCGGGCGAAGAGCTTATAGCCTATGAGCGGAAGGTCGAGCCGCAACTGGTCGTCATGGCCACTCGCGGGCGGTCCGGATTCGACCGGTTCATCTTCGGCAGTGTCGCCGAGCGTATTTTGAAATCCGGCAAGACACCCGTCCTGATGGTGAAACCGACCGCTGCCGAAGACGAATAGCTGCGGCAAATCATGAGACTCCTCTCCCCGCTGACGGGAGAGGAGCGAATCCGAACGACGATGATTTCGTCGCTCCGTCTACCAGTACGTCATTGCATCGAGGAACAGGTTTCGCAGGTCGTCCTCGCCGGCCGGGCGGGGCGACAGTTTGGTCACCCGCTCCTGTGGCAGCGTGCCCTGCACCAGTTCATCAACATCAGCTTCCGTAAACCCGACCGCCTTCAGGCCGTTCGGCATCTGCACTCGCTTCATGATGTCGATCGTCGCCTGAGCGAGGCCCTCGCCGATCTCTTCCGGGTCATCCGTGTCCAGCGGATAGCCGAGCAGGCTGGAGGCCCACTTGTGCCGTTCAGGCGACGCGATCGCCGTGAAGCGGAACACGGCCGGGGCGTTCAGAATAACGGACATTCCGTGCGGAATAATCGGCTTGTCCGGCGGATACCCCTCGGGAACGTAATCCCGGACCATTCCGGAGACGGGATAGGACATCCCGTGAGGCAGATGCACGCCGGCATTGCCGAATCCGATCCCGGCATACGCCGCCGCCAGCAGCATCGCGCTGCGGGCATCGTCGTTCTCTGGATTGAAGACCGCTTCCTCGATATTCGCCGCCATCATCTCGATCGCTTTCGCCGCCCAGATGTCGCTGATCGGGTTCGATCCCTGATAGGCGGGTCGATACGCCGGAGACTGCGGAGCCTCGCGCTGATCAAACGAAATCGCGGTCAGGGACTCGACCGCGTGACTAAGCACGTCGAGCGCGGAGCAGGCAGCAACCATCTGCGGCATTGTTCGGGTGTTGTCCGGGTCGATGATGCCGAGACTCGGGCGCAACGCCCGATGTGCGATACCCGTCTTGGCGTGCATCTCAACCAGATCGAAGATCGCCGTACCAGTGGTTTCGCTCCCGGTTCCAGCGGTTGTCGGGATAGCGATCAACGGCTTCAACGGTCCGGGAACCGGCGTCCCTGAACCGATCGGCGGGTTGACGTATTCAAGGAAGTCAGCCGGGTAGGTGGAGTACAGGTTCGCCGCCTTCGCGGTATCGATGGCGGAGCCGCCGCCGATAGCAACGAAACCATCGAATCGTCCTTCAACGGCGAAATCGATCGCATCCCGAAAGGACTGATCGGTTGGTTCCACACGTGACTTGTCATACAGCACAGCATCGATGCCGGCATCCCGCAGGGCGCTCATTGCCGTCTCCACTGCTGGACTTGATGACAGCCGGGGATCGGTGACAACCATCACCCGCTTCGAGTCGAGGCGAAGCATGTCCTGACCAACCTCGCGGGTTACTCCAGCTCCAAACTTGATGCTCGAGGTATCCATGGTGAATGCAGTTTCTCTGGCCATCTTGGGAACTCCCTTTCTGGGTCGAATGGAGGGCAGCGGTCTTCATTGATCTTGCTTCAACCTATCCGAGGAGTCTCTGGATGTCCAGTCGGACGCACCTACGAGTCAAGCGGAGGGAGAATAACGTCCCGAACCGGTCGCCGCGGAGATGGCTCGATTCCGGTTCCATAGCCCATCCGCAGGAGAACGTGCGGAGGCCCA
>SKTL01000507.1 GCA_007122555.1 Thermomicrobiaceae bacterium
AAATACGGACTGACCGGTTGCCCGAGCACGTTGATCGTGATTCCAAGCCTGGCGACCGCAGATTTCCTGGTCGAGATCGAGGCGATCGCGGTGCTCAGCCCGGATAAGCGAGTCATCAGGCCAGACGGTGTTCATGACGTTTCCGGGCGGTACGAGCATGCGATTGTCGCCGGGGACACCGTCTACATGGCCGGACAGATTGCGCTGTCCCCAGACGGAGACCTCGTCGGACCCGGTGACGTCGAGGCGCAGGCCCGCCAACTCTACACAAACATGGAACGCGTTCTCTCCGCCTCGGGCGCTTCGTTCGACGATCTCGTCTCCACGACCGTTTACCTGACCAATCTGCAGCACCGCGAGGGCCATAACAAGGTGCGAGGAGAGCTTGGGATCACCACGCCGGCCAACACGTCCATTGTCATCACGTCGCTCGCCCAACCGGAATTCCTCCTCGAGGTTGAAGGCATCGCAGTTATCGGCGATCGTTAACCCTGACTCCACATCCCGATTTCTGATGAACAGGAGGCCCGTCCGGGCCTCCTGTCCGTTGATATCAGTATTTGCGCTTGTTTCTTGATCTTGTGGCGTCCCTGACGTTGCGCCAGAAGGACGTGCATAGCTGGAAACTGCGCATACGAAAGAGTGTCCTACTGTTGCGTTCACATGTGAAGGCGTGATAGTGTGTTTACAAGTAATTGTCCAACTGGCTCGACATGGCTATCCGGACTGGTTTCGGGGCCCCATTGGCGCTGTCCGATGGCGTGATGGAGCTTTCGACTCCGGAGTTCAGAAGCTTTAGCCGGGGAAAGGGAGAGCGCGTAATGATTGCGCATCGAGCGGGAGTTCGGAGGACTCCGCGCGGATTGCTGACGGCAGGCGTCGCCGGACTCATCGCCATAATCGCGGTTGCCGCCAGCACGCAAGCGTCGGACACTGCGGACTTTCAACAGGTCCAGGCCAACACACCCCAACAGCTTGTTTCCGCGATTGAGGACGCCAATGCTGATTCCAGCACCGCGGTGCAGATCGAGTTGCAGGCGGGGGCCAGCTACGAGTTCACGAGTTCCTACGTCGGGACGTCAACAGCGTTGCCTCCAATAGCCAGTGAGATAACTATCATCGGGAACGGGGCGACCATTTCCCGCGGGGTTCTCCGGGAGGGGATTCTCTTCCGCCTGTTTGAAGTGGACCAGGGCGGAGATCTCGAACTCCAGAACGTAACCGTCACCAATGGACGGGTAGCCGGCAACGGAGGCGGTATCCTGAACAGGGGCTCACTGAGCGTTGTCGACAGTGAGGTTTCCGGCAATGAGGTTATTCCGGATGATGGGGTCTCACTGGGCGGCGGAATCGCCGGGGATTTACGCTCCACTACAGCGATTTCGGACAGTCTCATCGAGGACAATACCGCCACCGATGGACGCGGTGGAGGAATCCACATCAGTGGGTTGCCGGACATTCCGACTCAAGCCAGCCTGACCGATAGCACAGTGCGCAGCAATCGCGCTCACGTGCACGGTGGCGGAATCAGTCTCTGGGCAGAACTGCATGTGAACAACTCCACCGTCGAACAGAACCAGGCCGGAGAGAGCGGAGGCGGAATCTCTCTGGAGCTCGACGCCTGGCTGGACATGGTCGACTCGGGGATTTACGGGAACACTGCCGGCGAGAATGGCGGCGGAATCGCCGGATTGGAAGTGTCAGACAGCGCCGATTCGTTCATTGAGCTGTTTGGAGTCGAGATCGACAACAACCATGCCGGTGAACCCGGCGGGGGTATCTACAGCGATGGGCAGCTTGTCGCCGCCCAATCGAAGATTTCAAACAACACTGCAGCCAGTGGTGGTGGAATCTTCGCCAGGCCTGTCAACGCCGAACCCATGTTCGATGACATTCACGTTGAGCTCGTTGAAGTTGAACTCAGCGGAAACAGCGCGACGCTAGATCCGGGAGGAATGGGCGGTGGATTGAGCATTTCTCTTGGCGGCGTCCAGATCTCTGATTCGCACGTCTTTGACAATTCAGCTGAGCGTTATGGGGGCGGGTTGATGTTTGGAGCTGGGACACATTGTTTGCTCGAGACCAGCACGATCAGAGAGAACTCCGGCAACCATGGCGGCGGCATTCATGTTGGTGGCAATCATGCGCAATGGTCTGACATGACATTCGAAAACATCACCGTTCACGGAAACGACGCGAGCAACGTCGCGGGAGGTATTTTCGTCTTCATCTTCGCGAGCCTGGAGCTGAACCATGTGACCGTGACCGGAAACTCGAGTACCATATTCGGTGGGGGCGGCCTCTCCAAGACTCAGTTGAACGAGACGGATACGACGACCGTCTCCATCGGCAATAGCGTTGTTGCCCAGAACTCCTCCACACAAACCAGCATTGACGATGTTCGGATCGCCGTTGACGGGGCTCTGATCGACAATGGCCACAATCTTGTTGGTGACGGAACCGGCGCCGAGGACGATCTGCTCGACGGCGTCAACGGAAATCAGGTTGGGACGGCCGAGGATCCGCTCGACCCGGAACTCGGGCCATTGCAGGACAACGGCGGCTCAACGCTGACGAGATTGCCGGAAGTCGGCAGCCCGTTGATTGATGCGGCGGACCCGGCAAATGCGCCGAATGCCGATCAGCGGGGCGTCAACCGTCCCATCGGTGACGGTCCGGATATCGGGTCTGTCGAGCGTGATACGACCGGGGACCCGGCTCCGCCGCCGCCGCCGGACGACGATGACGACACGGATTCGCCAGGCCTCTTCAACCTGCCGGACAACATCTCGGTCGAGGCAATGTCCGCGGCCGGGGCGATCGTAGATTACCCGGCTCCCACCGCGAATGACATAGATGGTAGCTCGCTCGAGGTCACCTGCGAACCGGCGCCAGGTTCCTGGTTCCCGGTTGGACAGACTGCCGTCCAGTGCTCCGCTACTGATTCCGACGGCCAGACACACTCCGGCGGATTCCAGGTCAGCGTGGGCGAATTCGATTCGCTGGACATCTCACACGCAGACCATATCTCAAACCAGTTTTTCGAACGCAACTGGCGTCGCACCGACTCCGTCGTGCGCGATGGTCACGCCTCGCGAACCTGGATGTGGAGCCCCGGCCCGTTCACCGACAGTATGTGGGAGCCGTACGCAACCCCCGGCGGGAACGAAGCGGCCCTCCTGGACCAGATACCCGAGACTGAACGGGAAGTGATCTACTTCGACAAGGCTCGGATGGAGATCAACGATCCCGACGGCGACCCGGACTCCCTCTGGTACGTCACCAACGGCCTGCTGGTGGTGGAGATGATCACCGGGGAGCGCCAGTTCGGCGACGACCTGTTCATCCAGTACGAACCGTCCCACGCCAACGTTGCCGGCGACGGGGACGGCCTCACGGGACCAACCTACGCTGCGATGGCTGACCTGATGGACGCGCCGCCGCAAACGACCGGAACGCTCCTGACTCAGGAAGTGGATCGCTACGGAAACGTCACCGACGACGCTTCCTGGGGAGCTCACAATGTTCATATCGCCTTCGAAGACGATGTGACCGGTCACGGCATCGCCGAGCCGTTCTGGGACTTCATGAACTCCCATGGACTGGTCGAGGAAGATGGCCAGCTCGTTGAGGATGCGCTGTTCGAGAACCCGTTCTACGCGACCGGCCGTCCAGTCACCGGCGCCTACTGGGCGGAAGTCCAGGTTGGCGGCGAACCGCGCGATGTGCTGACCCAGTGTCTCGAGCGGCGTTGCCTGACCTACACGCCCGGTAATCCGGAGGGCTTCGTGGTTGAGGCCGGAAACGTCGGACAGCACTACTACGACTGGCGCTATATCCAGGCTCCGGACTAGCGAAAGTGCGTATCTGAACTCGGTCCCGGCGATGGCCGGTTAAGGAGTTTCGTAATGCACGCGCGGCGGTTCAACCGCCGCGCGTGCGGTTTCTCATGTCTACCTCACTGATCAGTAACACGACTCGGGGTCAATGCGTCGTGAATGTCCGGAAAGCGATGTTAAACCATCACTTTCTCGTTGCACTCAACGCAGAACGCGTGATGTTCGAACGTGCATACCTGTGAAGGAGGTTTGACGCAATGAAGACACTGATGCGACGACCGATTGCGATTCTGCTGGCGCTCGGACTGACGGTATCCGCCGTTGCACCGCTGGCTGCTCAGGAGGATAACGACCGTTTCTTCGCGAACCAGTCCTTTGAAGAACGCTGGGAGCGGACTGATCGCCCGGTCGATGAAGGCGCGATCCACCGCACCTGGATGTGGGGACCGAGCCCGAACTCCGACACCCTTTTGGAGGACTATGCCGACGCCCCGGACGGCGTCCGGCAGGTGCAGTACTTCGACAAGTCCCGGATGGAAATCAATGATCCGACCGCTGACCCGGGCGACGTCTGGCAGGTGACAAACGGACTGCTGGTCGTTGAGATGGTCGAAGGAAAGATCCAGGTCGGTGATGACGAGTTTGACGAGTCGCCAGATCCGGCGAATATCCCGATTGCCGGTGACGTCGATGTCATCCCGGGGATGACCTACGCCAAGATCAATGAACTCGATCTCCGGCTTATCGGCGGCCGCGAAGAAGGAACGCTGATCAACGAGGCCGTCCGGGAAGATGACGTGGTGGTGGACGACCAGTACGACGAATATGGCGTAACCGCGATGCACCATGTGGATCTGGATGGCGTCGACAACACGGTCGCTTCCCCGTTCTGGGGCTTCATGAATGAACAGGGACTGATCTATCAGGACGGCGACTACGTCACTGACGATCTGTTCCAGAACCCGTTCTACGCAACCGGCTATCCGATCACGGAGGCGTACTGGGCGACGGTGCTCGTCGACGATGATCCGACCGACGTCCTGTGGCAGTGCTTCGAGCGCCGCTGCCTGACCTATACGCCGGAGAACCCGGACGGATGGCAGGTCGAATCGGGCAATGTCGGGCTGCACTATGAGCTGTGGAGATATGGCGACGAAGGCCACGCGATGCAGGACATTCACGTCGGGCTCTATGCGCCGGGTGATGACGGTCAGCAGGGCTGGGCATTCGGCTGCAATGACAGCCTGGTGACGGTCGATACGCAGGTTCAGCAGCAGGTGACGCCGGAAAATGATGTCCGGATCGCGCTGCAGAAGATGTTCTCGTACGAGCACGACGCGCTTTCGAACCACTTTGCGGACGTCCCGATCTTCGTCCATACGGTGGGTGTTTCGGACGGCGTCGCCAACATCTGGCTGGTCGGTGAATCCGGGCTCGCCGGCGTGTGCGACGACCCGCGCTTCGTCGAGCAGATCAATGCCACGGCGATGCAGTTCGACGAGGTCAACCACGTCAACATCTATCTGAACGGCGAGGAGTTCGAGATGGGTGCGTACGAGTAAGGCAAGAGGCACGTTTCAGTTTGACTTGTTCGCACGCAAGCACGGCCACTCCCGAAGGAGTGGCCGTGTCTTTGCTCCGAATTCCGGATTGTTCGCGAACGCCTACTGACAGGTCGCTTCCGGGATCAGCTTGTTTCCCTCGCCGTTCTCGGAACGCGCCGAGGTTAGCATCAAGGACCCATCGACCGAACCGGTGGCAATCGAACCGTCCTGACTCTGGGTGATCCCTGTCAGGCTCCCGCCGGTTTCATCGCCGATCATGCCGAGCGGCATATCCGTCTCTGGATCGTAGATCTCGGCGACCATATCCATCGCCATGGCCTCGAACCCACCTCCGGCGAGGGCGATTCCGGTTGAGAAGATGTTATCCCGGTCGAACATTCCTTCAACAATCACCATATCCAGCGGCTCGTCACAGCCGATCTCCCTGGATCCGACTGGAATGCCAGCCTGCTGCAACTGCGTCAGGGTGACCGTCTCCGAAGCGTAGACGCTGAGTTCGGATGACGCGTCACTCAGCCGGGCGAGCGTGTCATCAACGCGTGACGAGAGACGCTCACTCTCCGACTCGCCGAATACGCCCGTGACGCGATCCGCAGCGGAATCAACTCGGTCCCCGCAGGCAGCCGCTGCAATCATTAACGTGAGACCGAGAGCCAGAAGTTTGAATGCCTGTCTGATGCGCATGAACCCGGTCCTTTTCTGAACAATCAATCGAGTACTTCACTAAGCCTAACCGCATTCGCGGCGCCGTACCACTCCTCTGGCGTTCTAGCTTGCCCGAAATGTGACAGCCATCGCTGTCTGCCTATCCCGCCGGGTAGGCCGCGAACTACCCCGCTTCCGCAAAAAGACTACCCTCCGAGACGTGTTGGCAAATCCGCCGGAGAACTATTCTTGAGTCAACGAAAACACAAGAGCGCCAACCGATTGGTTACGCCACGCCAATTCTGGAGGAGGAATCAAATGACCGAGATGTTGAACGAAGGACTTTCACGACGTGGTTTTGTCAAGCGAGCCGCAGCCCTGGGGCTGGCGATTCCGACGATTGGCGCCTTGCTCAGCGCCTGCAACGACGATGATGAAGAGAATGGGGCCGCATCGGCCGCCGCGGACAGTGATGATCACGAGGGCGATGACCACCCGGCGAGCAGCGAAGACGATGACGGCCCGTCAGCGGATGCGGTTCGCATCGCCAAGGATCCGACCGATATTCCAGGACCGATCAACCGCAGCACACCAGAGCACGTCGTCGTTGAGCTGGAGACGGTTGAGCTCGACGGTTGGATAGACGAAGAGACGAGTTTCAAGTTCTGGACGTTCAACGGCACGGTCCCGGGACCGATGGTCCGGGTGCGTGAGGGTGATACGGTCGAGATTCAGCTGACGAACAATTCTGACAACCAGCACCCGCACAATATTGACCTGCACTCGGTGCTCGGTCCCGGCGGCGGCGCTGAAGCGACGACGGTTTCACCGGGCGAGACGCGCGGCTTCGAGTTCAAGGCATTGCACCCCGGTGTGTACGTCTATCACTGCGCGGTGCCGCACATTCCGACTCATGTCGGGCACGGTATGTACGGGCTGATCGTGGTTGAGCCGGAAGCTGGGCTGCCGGACGTCGACAAAGAGTTCTATATCATGCAGGGCGAGTTCTATGTCAACCAGCGACCGAACCAGGGCGGTCACGCGAACTGGGATGGTGACGCCCAGTGGCGAGAGCAGCCGAACTATGTGGTGTTCAATGGGCAGTTTCAGGCCATCACCGGCGATCACGCCATGCACGCCCAGGTAGGAGATCGCGTCCGGATGTTCGTGGGTAACGGCGGCCCGAACCTGGTGTCATCGTTCCACGTTATCGGCGGGATCATCGATGTCCTTCACCGGGAAGGTCAGGCGGAAGCAACGCACAACGTCGAGACGACGCTCATCCCGGCTGGCGGATCGTCCTGGATGGAATTCGACTTCGATGTTCCCGGCAACTACATTCTGGTCGATCACTCGCTCGGGCGGGCAATCGATAAGGGCGCTATCGCGATTCTGACTGTTGAAGGTGACGACAACCCGGAAATCTTCAACCCGCTCGACGACTAAACTCGCTCAGGTCTCGCGGCGGACCGGGTTCATGAGCACATGCTCCGCTGAACCCGGTTCTTTCTGAGCCAGGATCCGGCGCAACTGGCGCCGATGCCGAAAGGCGGCATGCACGATGACACGCAATCAACAAACGTTCCGACATGGTATTTACGGAATTGTCCTGACCCGGACTCGTGCAGTCCGGTGTGCATCGTTGAAGAGGAGCGCCCAGACGAACGCGGGCGTCCAGAACAGCCGCACCTTGACAATGCAGAATGTGTGGGTCTCAGGTGAACACAAGCGGGGAGGTGTGCGATGACTCGCTATCTCCGCATGATCGGGTTCGCCATTTTGATCACGCTCGTGCCGGCAGTCGTGCTGGCTGGCTGCAGTCTCCCGTTCGGTGATGATGACGCCAGCGGCAACGACGAGGCCTCAGCCGCCGGTGGTTCGGATACACCTGGCGTGGTGCTGGATGAACCGTACCCCGCGCCGGACTTCACGCTCATCACGCATGAGGGAGAGCCGTTTCGACTCTCTGATCATCAGGATCAGGTCTTCGGGATCTTCTTCGGCTACACCGGCTGCCCGGATATCTGTCCGTTGACGCTCGGCTTCATGGCGCATGCCGCTGAGGAGCTGGGACCGGATTCAGAGGATGTCACGTTTCTCCTGATTACCGTCGACCCCGAACGGGATGATCCGGAGCGTCTCGAGCGATACATCAGCAGGGTTGATGCTCCGATCATCGGGCTGACTGGCGAACGAGATGTCCTGGAGCAGGTCTGGAATGACTACGACATCTATGTTGAGCGGCAAGAGCGAGACGATGGCTCGTATCTGGTTGATCATTCCGGACAGGTCTGGCTCATCGCGCCGAATGGTGAACTGACGATGTTCACGCCGATGGGCGCGGATGGCGACGATCTCACCGGGGCGATTCGCTGGTTGCTGGATCGAGAGGGTTGAGATGATCGGTACCGCACTCCAGCGAAACGAACGAGACGCACTCGCCCTGGTAATGGTTCGCGTCGAGCGACGGCTCGGAATGGTGCTGGCGCTGCTCCTGCTGGGGATTCTCGGGATCTTGTTCAGCGCCTTCGCCAGCCCGGTTATTCAGTACGTTACCGGGCCGGAAGTCCGGATCTCTGCCGGCCTGGAGGGGGAGGCGTGCGGATCTCATCTTGAATGGACGTTGGACTCGCGGCAGATTGACGCGGGGAGCAAGGTCACGATTCTGAACGACTCGACGTACTGGCAGATCCCCGTCGTCGTCGAGCGTCAGGCGTCAGACGGCTCCTGGAAGACCGTCGCGGAGTCTCCCGTGTTGCGAGGCGGCGAGAGCTGGACGCACACATTCTGGAAAGGCGGCGCGTATCGAATTGCTTCGGCGGATGAGACACAGCGGCTGGCCGGACTCGACACGCTCATTTCGGTAGAATAAGGATGCTGCGATCGTGCAGCGAAGTCGAATTGAAAGGATGCACGACAGAATGGCAATCAAGTCATTTCGAACCGTTGGTTTTTCGTTGCTGATGGTGTTCATGCTGGCAGTTGCGGCTTGTGGCGGCGACGATGATGGCAACGGAAATGGTAATGGCGATGGAAACGGTGGCTCGATCACGATCGAGACACCAGGTATGAGCTATGATCCGGACGAAGTGACGATCAACGCAGGTGAGGACTACGAGTTCACCATTGATAACACAGACGGTCAGATCCACACCTTCACCATTGATGAGCTGGATGTGAACATTGAGGTCGCTGCCGGCGAATCTGACTCCGCCACGCTGAACGTGCCGGACGCTGGTGAATACACTTTCTATTGCACGGTGCCGGGCCATCGCGAGAGCGGCCAGGAAGGCGCCCTGATCGTCGAGTAACCTGCGGAAGCTTGATCCGCTCACGAAACGCAAACAGCCCTACCCGAACGGGTAGGGCTGAAACTATCCGAACAGGTATGTACCTGAGCACGGGATGGCCGTAGGCTAAGGACATATCCGCGGTGCGCCTGCCCCAACTGGTGACATCGCGAATCACTGGCGACACGCCAGTAATCACCATCATCGTGCAGCTGGAACCGGTGTCGCCTGACACCGGTTCCGGTTTTAACACGCCCTCAACCGGATAGTCTGACGATCCGCAGCGGGCTCCAGCGGGATGAATTCGTCAACAGTAAGGCCTCTGTGTCTGCCGACAGAGCCCGATACTGATGCTGCTGGAAGCAGCTTCGTCCGTGACGATGCGGTGACGCCGTCTGAATTGACGACATTGACTGTCGAGATCCGCAAACGGGACCGTTGACAGCGAAACATATATGTTGGCAGGAATTTCTTCTGTATCAGGAGTGACCGTCGGCAGAATAGTACGTAATACCGTCTCGATGGGAACCCGGCTATTCCCGGAAAGTATGATGCGAGACTTGAAGACAGCGGTCATCATGGTGTTGCCCACTTGCGGAATGAGTAAGCTCGCAGGCCGGATATCTTCAGGGCGGATGTGTACATGAGATCCTATGAGTGGTATTGTATAAGTACGGAGGCGGCTTTAAGGTATCCCTTCGTTCTAAGACAGAGGTTGTGTCTGGTACTGTTCAGAGACTGCGGGCCTGTTCAACCTCAATGCCTGAACGTCGCACGCATCACATGGCATGAGCGTCAATTGAAGCCTGCTGACAGTCTCTGCTGAATTGACGGCAATGGCAGGTGATCAATGATTCTGGCAATAGCGATGCAGTAGCTATGCAGTGTGGTTTGTGATTCATACAGATGAACGTCGCACGTGCGATGCGATGTGTGTTGGGAGAAGTCTGGCATATGCGCTGTACGGACGAGCGGAGTCCGACAGCCCGGACGCTCTGTTCGGTGGAAGTCATGGCTAGTGTTTCCAGGGAGGTGACCGGAACATACTCTACGAGGTACGGGAGGATCCGATCCAGATATGTCGGGCAGTGGGTTCCGGCATTATTTCTTGAATAGCAGAGAGGTTAAAGCGCCATGGTAGGAACACGCTCCGGGAAGCAGGGTCCAACTGAAGTTCGACAACGGATTGGACCGGCTATCCGCGGTCTTCGGCAGCAACAGGGGCTTTCACTGTCCGACCTTGCCGAGCAAACCGGAATTTCCGTGTCATACCTTTCTCGCCTTGAGAAGGGGCGCAGCGTCCCGTCGTTCACGCTGCTTTCCCGCCTCGGGCACGTCCTCGGGGTTGATATCGGCTACTTTGTACAAACCGAAGAGGAAGCGCAGCAGGTTGATACCGATCTCGCATCGTTGATGGAGCAGAGCTCCCTGCCGAAGCATGTCTGGCCGGAAATCTTCGGCCTGAGCATTGAGGCCCGCAAATCGCTGCTGAAGTTCATGCAGGACGCCGCTCGCTAGCAAGAGCGGCGATCAGCGTTACCAACAAAGCGAATCTTGAACAGAACTCCCGGGCCAGCGGCCCGGGAGTTCTGTTTCCAGTCGTTTCTCACGCGCAGCAGACGGATTCAGAATCAGGATGAATCGCTATACCGCCGCTTTTGCCGGGGTGACTGCGGCCAGCGCCTGCTGAATATCCTCCACCAGGTCGTCGATGTGCTCGATGCCGACCGACAGGCGGATCAGGTTGTCGGCAACCTCATGACCGGATCCGGCCATGCTGGCGTGCGTCATCTCGCCCGGATGCTCGATCAACGACTCGATCCCGCCAAGACTTTCGGCAAGGGTGAAGATCTTTGTCGTCTGGACAAACGTGCGGGCGGCTTCATACCCGCCGGCAGTTGTGAAGGAGACCATCCCGCCGAATCCGTTGAGCATCTGGCGCTTCGCCACCTCATGGCCTGGATGCGTTTCGAGCCCCGGATAGTAGACGGTTTCGACAGCCGGACTTTGGGAAAGCAGCTCAACGATTCTGGCGGCATTCCGGTTGTGTTCCCGCATACGCACCGAGAGTGTTTTGATGCCGCGCATCACCAGCCAGGAGTCGAATGGCGCTGGAACCGCTCCCGCCGCGTTCTGGTGGAACTTGAGAATGTCGTAAACCTCGGGATCGTTTCCGATAACCGCGCCGCCAACCACGTCGCTGTGACCGCCGAGATACTTGGTTGTGCTGTGCAGAACGAGATCCGCCCCGAGCGAGAGCGGCTTCTGCAGATAGGGTGACGCGAAGGTGTTGTCGATCACCAGCCGGGCGCCGGCGGCCTTCGCAATCTCGGCCATTCCGGCAATGTCGACGATCTTCAGGTAGGGGTTCGTCGGCGTTTCCGCCCAGATCATCTTCGTGTTTGGCTGAATGGCCGCCCTGACAGCGTCAAGATCGGTCAGATCGACCATTGTGTACTCGAGGCCGTATCGCGCCAGGACCTTTGACACCAGGCGGTAGGTCCCGCCATAGGCGTCGTCCGAGAGGATCATGTGATCGCCCGGCGACAGGAGATACCAGACATTCTGGGTGCCGGCCAGCCCGGACGCATAGGCGAGCGCCCAGTTGGCGTCTTCCAGCGACGCCAGCGCCGTCTGCAAGGCGGATCGCGTCGGGTTATCGCTTCGGCTGTAGTCGAAGCCCTTGTGCTTGCCGACCTCTTCCTGCGCGAACGTCGACGTCTGATAGATTGGCGTGATTACCGCGCCGGTTGTCGGGTCGGGATCCTGGCCCGCGTGAATCGCACGGGTCTCGAAACGCTGGGAGCGATCGTAGGTCATAGTCATTACCCTTCTTCTCTGGCGGAACCGGCGACAAAGTCGAGCAGGTCCGCTCTGGTGACGATTCCGGCGAGATCGCCGTCATCATTGACGAGTACGGCTGGAGATCCAGACTGCAGCAGCGGGAAGATGCGTTCAACCTCTTCGTCCGCATCCACCAGCGAGAATGGCGGATCCATAACCGTACTGACTGGATCCTTCATCGCGGCTGGATGGCGAAACACTTGATCAAGAAGCGTGCGTTCCTGAATGCTGCCGGCAACGCTATGGACCGGGATCAACCCGTTTTCGCTGGGCGCGGTGTCCCGAACGACTGGAAGCTGCGTGATCCGATACTGGCGGAGCAGGTTGATCGCTTCCTCGACGGTTTGATTGACGCTGACCGCCACAACCGGCGGCATATCCTGGTCATGTCGCGCGCCGAGGAGCACTCGCGCACGGGCTGGCTGGTCGAACCGGGACAGGAAGCCGTTCTCCCGCATCCAGTCGTCGCTATAGAGCTTGGAGAGATAGCCGCGGCCGCTGTCCGGGAGCAGGACGACGATGAAGTTGTCGGGGTTACTCTCCCGTTGCGCAATCTGCATTGCAGCCCACACTGCCGTACCGCCGGAACCGCCAAGCAGGACGCCTTCCTCGCGCGACACCCGTCGAGCCGTCAGGAACGAGTCCCGGTCGGAAACCATAATGAACTCATCGACCAGTGATGACTCGAACGTTCCCGGCCAGAAGTCCTCGCCGATGCCTTCAACCTTGTACGGCCGCATATCGTTCGGCGAGGTGTAGATCGAGCCTTCAGGGTCGGCGCCGATTACCTTGATATCCGGGTTGTGCTCCTTGAGGTACTTGCTTACCCCGCTGATCGTTCCGCCGGTCCCGACACCGGCGACGAAATGGGTAATCTTGCCAGCCGTCTGTTCCCAGAGCTCCGGGCCGGTGGTTTCATAGTGCGACCGGGGATTCATCGGGTTGAAGTACTGGTTTGGCTGGAACGCGCCCGGGATCTCCTGGGTAAGCCGGTCGGCGACACTGTAGTAGCTGTCGGCGGAATCTCGCGCCACGTTGGCCGGGGTTGTGACGACTTCCGCGCCGTACGCCCGCAGCAGCGCGACTTTTTCGCCGGAGACCTTATCCGGCATGACGAAAACGCATCGATACCCGCGGACAGAGGCGGCCATTGCCAGCCCCACGCCAGTGTTCCCGGACGTCGGTTCAACGATCGTTCCACCCGGCTTCAACCATCCGCGACGTTCGGCCTCGTCGAGCATCCGGTAGCCGATGCGGTCTTTCACGCTCCCGCCCGGATTGAGCATTTCCATCTTCGCCACAAGCGTTGATTCCGAACCATCGGCAACGCTGTTGAGCCGGAGTAGCGGGGTGCTCCCGATTAGCGATAACACGTCCCCAAATACTGCTGGTTCGCGTTCCATAAAGCGTCCCGCTCTCCTCCCTGAAAACCGGTCCATTTGATCAAGGCGTACTGTCAAGACGGCTCAAATTGTAACATGGAGCTTTCGAGCGACCGGTGTTACAGAATGGTGAACGGAGTCTCGCATGCGGTCAGGGGAGCCAGATCCGGTGGATGAGTACTTCGATATTGTCGATCCTGACGGCAATCCAACCGGCCGGATCAAGCGCCGGTCCGACGTGCATCAGGACGGCGACTGGCATTGCGCGTTCCACTGCTCGGTGGTGCTTGAAGACCAGAACCGAGAGCCGTCGATTCTCTTTCAGCGGAGGTCGATGAACAAGGACACGTATCCGGGCAAGCTCGACGTAGCCGTTGGCGGTCACTATCGAGCCGGGGAAGGGTTCCGCGAGGTCGTTCAAGAGATCGAGGAAGAGCTCGGTATTGCGCCGCAGGCTGATACGTTGATCAACATTGGCCGTCGCTGGTCCCAAGCAGTCACGAAACGCTGGGTCGATCGCGAGATCGAGGATGTCTATGTCCATTGCCTGAAGGAGCCCGTTTCGACGCTGCAACCGTCCCGGGAGGAGATCACCGCCGTCGATGTCATTTCGTTTTCAGCGTTGGGGAAGTTGTTTGGCGAGGATTCCGGATCCGTGCGTTCCCGCCGTTTTGCGGTGCGGCCAGACAACACGCTGCGCGACGAAGGTGCGGCTGAGGTTGCGCTGGAGGACTTCATCCCGGTCGCTGATGGATACTGGGTCGCT
>SKTL01000537.1 GCA_007122555.1 Thermomicrobiaceae bacterium
CGCGCTCGGGACTGGTGTCGGCGGGTTCAGTATCGACGAATGCGCTGCCGTGATGGTCGGCGCCGTACGCGAGTATCTTTCGCAGACCAGCGGTTCCGGCATTGGCCGCATCGTCTTCGTGCTGCGGGATGATCAGGCGCGGCAAGCATTTGAACGCACTATCGACGATCGATCAATTGACAAGTGATCAGGTTCACACCATCTGGCGGCGAACGGCGACGACCGCCGCCTCGGCGCGTGTGGCGACGCACAGCTTCGTCAATATGTGGCTTACATGTGAGCCGACGGTTCGCGGGCTGATGAACAGCGCGTCAGCGATGGCCCGGTCGCTCAGGCCTTCCGTTACCAGTCGCAACACCTCAATCTCACGCATTGACAACCCGTGTCGAGCTCCCGGATCTTCACCACCCGCTTCGAAGGTAAGCCGATCGTTCGTTTCGCGGCTGATCCGCGCCAGACGGCTCATCCCCATCTGCTCGGCGGCTTCTAGCGCATGCTGCAACAGCTCTCGCGCCAGCGGCAGGTCTTCGGGCCGGCCGCGCTGCAGGAGCATAGCCGCCCACCCATATCTGGTGTGCGCAGCGTACGGCCAGATCTCCCAGCGTTCGTTACGCTCCAGCGCCTCACGAAAATGTTGATCGGCCAGCTCCCACTTCTCCATCGTCGTCGCCAGCAGACCGAGATAGTAGGAAACTGATCCGCCAGTCTGATCCGAGTTCGACAGGATAAAGGTATTGTGGTCCCGATACGGCGACAACAGATCGTAGATCTGGCGCGCGCGCTCAGCGTCGGCGAGCATCGCCGCATCGTACGCAAGCCAGGACATGGTCCGCAACCAGAAGACTTCGCGTGGGATGTTGGTAAACCCAGCGGCCGCGATATCGTTGAATTCCGCTCGGGCCGACCGTTCGTCGCCAGTTTCCAGTTTCAATGTCACCTTGATGGCGCGCCAGAGAATCTGATTGGGCAGGAAATCGAGCCGCGTTCGAATCAGATCTTCAACCTCAGCGATGCGATCCTGCTCCCAGCGAAGCGTTGTCAACTGAAACGAGATCACCGCTGTCCGGGGCCAGAGCGTTTGAGACCGGGCAATCAGCGCTTCAGCCTCAGTAAACTGCCCATGCCGTATCGCCCGCCCGGTCTGGTGCATGGTCAAGGTGAGATCAAGGCGTGGTAATCGTCTCCGAGCACACAACCTCGCCAGTTCTTCAAGCAGGTGGTCGGCCAGAGCTCGCTGCCCTGATTCCACAGCGATCTCATATCTGTGTAAGCAGCTCCATTCGGTGATCTCGGGATCGTCAGTTGCCTGGGCGATTCTCCAGAGCTCTTCTGCGTCACGATTCTGATCCTGCACGTGATCGGGACCATCTCGGGCCTGGAACCGTGCTTCGAGCGCATACGCGAGGAGCCGTATGTCATCTATCCGGCGGGCCATCGCGACCGCCTCATTGCTGCGTTGAATGATCTCGCTGCGGGAAACATCCAGCTCCGTGAGTTCACCTACCGCGCGCAGACGCCAGGCATCGCTTGAAATGCGCGCCAGAAGGCGAGCGCGCAAGTCGCTGTCGTCATTCGGCAGCTTCGCCAGAGCTTCGTGCATGAGGGAGAGCCCCTCTCGACGCGACTGAGGAGCACCGAGCTTTGGGCCAGCGAATCCCAGCACGCCCCGGGCAAACCGTTCGGGCAGGTCGGCGGACCGCGCCAGCCGAATCGCCTTTGCGTAGGTGGCTGATGCGTCCGGAGCTGCGCCGGCCAGCATCGCGCTTTCCCGCCCTTTGCCGGCTCGAGTCTCCGCATCGCCAAGCGCAAGCAGGATGTCACAATGTTGACCCACCTCCGGCGCTTCTGACCATTCGAGCGCCTTCAACGCTTGCTTGCAATGCTCGATCTCGCTCTCCCAGGCGTGCTGAGCACGTGCGAAGCTTGCCGCTTCCATTGCGTACTGAACCGCCTCCGGCGCCAACCCGGCTGGCGCCGCGAGACCAAAGTGCCGGGCGAGGTCGGCGCTAATCGTCGCCGGATCGCCATCTGATCGGGATTCCAGCTCACGTGCGATCTGTCCATGTACGCGTGGACGTTCCGCTGCCGGAAGACTGTCATACAACGCATCCTGAACCAGCGCGTGGTTGAAACGGAATACGTCTGGAGTCACCTCCTCGATGAGTCCGGCGGCGGCAGCCTCGTCTATTTCGGCCAGTATCACCTCGATCGGCTCGTTCGCGACACGCGCCAGCAACGACAAGCCGAATTCCCTCCCGATGACCGATGCGAGGGTGAGGCGCCGGGCGCCGCGATCGGAGAGCTGATCCAGACGTTGACGGATCACGTCGCGAACGCTTTCCGGGATCCGCAGCGATTCATCGGTCCGCGGCCGCGATCCATGATTCGCGTGTAGCCGAACGAGTTCGTTCATAAAGAACGCGTTCCCATCCGCGGCATGCTGGATCGCTTCGATCACTGTCTCGTCCGGTTGACTGCTAAGCGACTGTTCAACGAACTGCCGCACCTCGTTCCGCGCCAGACCGCCCAGCACGATTCGACGATGCCCCGGTTCTCGGGCAAGCGATGCGAGCGTTTCTCCAAGCGGAGACCGCCGGATTGCCACGGAATTTCGATAGGTCGCCACGATCATAAGCGGTATTCGTCGCACGGTTGACCCAAGGAAACGAAGGAGCGCCAGCGAGGCCGCGTCGGCCCAGTGCAGGTCATCCAGCACTAGCACGATCGGGCGCTTGGAGGTGGAGTTCTCCAGATGAGCAGCAACCGAACTGAAGAGTTCAAACCGTGCTTGCTCCGGTTCCCGAGGTTCCTTCGAGAATGGACTCGAGTTTGTTTCAAGAACCGACGGCAACGATTGGTCGATGTTCGGTGGGCCATAGCCGGTTCGCACCTGCCGGTCTGAGTTATCCAGCCTGGTGAGGCGCCGCCTGAATGCCTGAATCCATGGCCAGTAGGCCGGTGAGCCATCCCACTCGACGCATTGCGCCCAGAGAAGTTCGGGCTCGGTTGACCCGACCGAGGTCAGGAGTTGCTCGACGAGCCTGGTCTTGCCAATACCGGGTTCACCCGCCACCAGAACGAAGCGGGTCTCGCCGGGAAGCATGTCGGCGTATGCGTTTCGGAGCATCGTCAATTCAGGCTCTCGCCCGACAAATGGCGAGTGCCTGAACAACTCTCGATTCAGGCTGTCTTCCCACTGTCGCTGAGACATGGTCCGCCCGAGGTGATCGAAAGACTCCAGCAAGTGGTTTCGTTTCGGTCAGTATATCCGAAATTCAGATTCAGTAAATCTCCGGAGCGTATGTGTTCAGCGCGCGGGCCGGGAATTCAGTAATCCTCACGATGCTCTCCCCCACGTTCCAGCGCTACTCTGGCAACAAGCCGGGAACAATTGCGAGACCTGACAATGACTGTTGGTTGAAGGGAGCCTGATCATGGAGAAGCGTGTGACCAACCCCTGGGCGTGGCAAGACCAGTTCGGCTTCGTTCAGGCCAATGAGATCAGCGGAGTCGAGCGAACGCTGATCTGTTCAGGCCAGATCTCGCTGGATGCGGACGGTGGTGTCTTGCACGAGGGCGACATGAGAGCGCAGGTCGGTACATCGATGGATAATCTCGAGACGGTCCTGACATCCGCAGGATTCGAGCTCGCTGATGTCGTCAAACTCGTGATCTATAGCACTGATGTCGATGCGTATCTGCAATCCGCCGACGTTGTCGCATCGCGAACCGGAGAGGCTGGTTGCACCCCGGCGATGACGCTTCTGGGTGTCTCCCGGCTCGCCTTTCCACAGCTTCTGGTCGAAATCGAGGCGACTGCGTTCAGATGAGGCTTCGTCGGGTCCGGAGTCAACCGCGGCGCATTGACTTATTGAACGTACATACGTCCAAGGAACGTCCAGGACACGCTCGTTACTCGAGGGGCTCGCACAATGCCAGGAACGAATTAGCGTCGATTCGAAGGACCATTGCAGCGCAAGGCGTTGAGCAGCGTGCTCGGCGGGGCGCTGATCGCCTTCGGAGGCTATCCGGCGCTCGGGATCGGGCTGTCCAGCCTGCTCATCGTTTCGACCTTCCTGATCTGGCAACCACGAATGGCTGCGCGTGTGGCTGCCGCCGGCCCTGATCGTTA
>SKTL01000111.1 GCA_007122555.1 Thermomicrobiaceae bacterium
CGGAGAATCGTCCAGGAGCCGTCAGATTCGATCTTCACCACAGTTGACGGAACGCCTCCGGGTGATTCTCCACCGTCGAGCACCAGATCGACGCGATCGCCAATCTGCTCCGCAGCATCAACCGCGGTTCGCGTTTCCGGCTCGCCGGACCGGTTGGCGCTCGTCGTCGCCAGCGCACCCCCGCTGCGGCGAATTAACTCCAGCGCGACTGGGTGATCGGGCATCCGGACCCCCACGCATCCAGTGTCACGAATAATCTCCTCCGGCAGCCATTCAGCAGCGGGCAGGACGATCGTCAGCGGACCGGGCCAGTAACGGCGCATTAACGCACCCGCGAATTCGTGCACTTCTGTGGCCAGCGACCCGACTGAATCCTCGCCCGAAACGAGCACCGGAATTGCCCGCTCCAGCGGCCGTCCCTTGGCGACATAGAGGCGCGCCACCGCGTCCGAGCGTCGTACGGACGCGCCAACTCCATACACCGTATCGGTCGGAAAAACGACCAGCCCCCCGTTCTCCAGAGTTTCCATAGCGTCATCGATCGCTGCGGGATCTGCGTGATGAAGGCGTATCTTGCTCATGACGACCCGAGCTCCGACTTGATCTGTTCGGCAAGCGCCGGACCGATCCCGTCAACGGTCAAAAGGTCCTCGGCGGTAGCTTCCCGGATCTTCTTGACCGATCCGAAGGTACGCAGCAACGCTTTCTTACGCTGTGGGCCGAGTCCGCGAACCTCATCCAGTGCTGAGCGAAAGCTCGCCTTCTTCCGCTTACCGCGGTGGAACGTCACTGCGAAACGATGCGCTTCATCGCGAACGCGTTGCACCAGATACAGTGACTGGGCGTCACGCGGGAGAATGATCGGATCACTTCGGCCGGGCAGAAAGATCTCCTCGTTCTCCTTCGCCAGGCCGACAACAGGCACTGAGATCTCCAGTTCGTGAAAGACTTCGAGCGCCGAACTGAGTTGCCCCTTGCCGCCATCAACTATCACCAGATCCGGCAGTTCGCGCCATTCCTCGGTCGATTCCAGGTCCTTCGCCCGTTTGAAACGCCGCCGCAGGACTTCCTGCATCATGGCGTAATCGTTCGGTCCCTGAATCTCTTTGATGCCGAAACGCCGGTAATCACTCTTCTTCGGTCGACCGTCTTCAAACACCACCATGCTGGCGACCGGCGAATCCCCCTGCAGGTTGGAGATGTCGTAGCACTCGATGCGTCGCGGAAGCTTCTCCAGTTGCAGTCGATCGCCGAGTTCCGCCAGCGCCATGGTGGTTCGCTGCTCGTCATTGAGCCAGCGAACCCGCTCATGGTTCAGGTTCTCTTCGGCGCTCTTGGCGACCATTTCAACGAGCCTTCGCCGCATCCCGCGACGCGGAATCGTCAGCCTCACCGGGCCCCCGCGCCGTTCGCCCAGCCATTCGCGGACGATCTCCTCGTCGTCGATCGGGTGCTGCAGGACAAGCTCTCGGGGAACCAGCGCCGCCTCGTCGTAGAACTGGGTCACAAAAGACCCGAGTATATGGGACGGCTGGTCATCAATCCGCGCTCCGGTCATCAGGAAATGCTCCGAGCCGAGCATCTTCCCTTCGCGGATCGTCGTCACCTGCACGCAGGCGTCTCCACCTTCACCCTTCGCCAGGGCGAGCACGTCGAAGGTCTCCCGCTTGCTGGACGCGATCTTCTGCCGCTCCAGCACATGCTCGATCGCCTTGATCTCGTCTCGTAGACGAGCCGCCTGCTCGAAATCGAGCACTTCCGCGGCTCGCTCCATCTGTTCGCGCAGCTCCGGCAGGAACTCGTCTGACCGGCCCTCTAGAAACAGCTGGACATTCTGAATGACTTGTCCGTACTCGTCCTGATCGACCGCGCCGATGCAGGGACCGTTACAGCGGCCAATGTGGTAGTAGAGGCACGGCCGATCAGATTCGCCAGTAATCTCGATGTCGCACAGGCGATACGGAAAGAGCTTGTTCAGCGAGTCCAGCGTTCGGTTGACCGAAGCGGCGCTGGTGAACGGACCAAAATAGCGACTGCCATCGTTGACGACTCGGCGGGTGCTCAGGACACGCGGGAACGGCTCGTTCGTGATGCGGATAAACGGGTAGCTCTTGTCATCGCGTAGCATCACGTTGTACTTGGGCTGGTAGCGCTTGATCAACTCATTCTCGAGGATCAGCGCCTCGCTGGCGGTGTCGGTTCGGATGACCTCGAAATCAACGATCTGGCTGACAAGCTCCCGGGTCTTGTGATCCATTCCCCGCTTGCTGCCGAAATACGAGCGCACGCGGCTGCGCAGTGACGCCGCCTTGCCGACGTAGATCACCGCGCCGTGCTCGTTTTTCATGAGGTAGACGCCTGGTTCGGCTCCGAGCGCGTCCAGCCGCTGGTCACGCAGTTGCTCGTTCATAGAGAAATCTTAGCAAACCGCGTGCGGCTCACGTTCGCCAGGGAGGGATATCGGTTGATGACCTCCCGGCGAGTGTCCGAATCCCGAAAGAGCGGGAACGTCGGGTATGAACACGGCTGGTTCACTTGCCGACTATCACCCGGAAACGGAACGGCGCCGGGAGGACGATCATCTAAAACGTCGAGAACGTAATCTCCTTCGAGGTAATGAATTCGAGCAGCACCGGGGTCCCCTGCTGCGTCTGTTCAATACCGCGCTTGATCGCCGGGACAATCTCGGACGGCTCGGTCACGCGCTCGCCATAACCGCCCAGGGCTTTGGCGAAGTCAGCGTAGTTGCCGCTGATGTCCGTGCTGCGGTACTTCTCCGTCGCCACTTGCATGATCGGCAGCTCGATCGCCATCGAGAAGTTGTTCAGCAGGACCGACATGATCGGAATTCGCTCCCGAACCGCCGTCTCGAAGTCCATCCCGGTAAAGCCGATCGCCGCGTCGCCCCAGACGTTGATGCAGAGCTTGTCCGGGGCCACCAGCTTGGCGCCCATCGCCAGGCCAAGCCCATACCCGAGCTGGGTCGTCTTGCCCCAACCGATATAGGTCAACGGTTCGGTGCTGCTCCAGAACGGCGAGATTTGATCACGGGGGCTGCCGGCGTCATGGGTGATGACGGTATTTGCAACGTCGACCGTGTGCAGCAGATCCCATATCACGCGATACGGGCACAGCGGCGTCTCGTCAGACGTCAGCTTCGGCATCCACTCCTTAAGCCACTCTTCGCGTACCGACGAGATCTCGGCGGCGATGGCGTCCGCGCGTCCGCGGGTATTCCCACCCAGCAACGCGGTAACCTCGGCGATCACGGCGTCCAGCGTCAACGCGGCGTCACCGACAAGCGCTTGATCAGCCACCACGTACTGGTTGATGTCAGCAGGATCAGCCGTCGCATGGATCATCGTTTTGCCGGGCGGAAACTTGATGCCGTAGTTCGTGGTCGCGAAGCTGCAGCCGATTCCGAAGATCACGTCGGACTTCTGCAGAAAGTGATGGACCGGCTTCGGCAGTGTCCGGCCCCCGGATCCCAGCGACAACGGGTGATTCTCGGGGAAAGCGCTCTTGCCCTGCAGGCTGGTCGTCACCGGAGCCTCCAGGAGTTCCGCCAACTGTCGAAGCTGCGGCCAGGCTTTCGCGTAGTGGACTCCCTGCCCGGCGTAGATCACCGGATTCTTGGCGTTCACCAGCGTCTGCGCGACCGCTTTGACCGCTGCTGGATCCGGCGCGCTTCGATATCGCGTCGCTGGCACGTAGTCATCCGGATCGTCTACCTCGGATCCGAGCAGATCGACCGGCAGCTCAACCATCACCGGGCGGGGCCGCCCATTTCGCACGTTGGTGAACGCGCGCCGCATGGCGTCCTTGACCTGCTCGGGGGCGGTCAGTTGTTCCACTGATTTCGTGACATGCCTGTAGTTGAGCGCCGAACTGAAGTGCGGCGGAACACCGGCGACATTCCGCGGATATCCGCCCGGCAACACAACGATCGGTGATGAATCTCCGTACGCCTGGGCAACGCCGCCAAACGAGTTCTCAGCTCCGGGTCCGTGCTGCATGGTGAACACGCCGATCTTGTCGCCGGACGTCATCCGGCTTACGGCGTCCGCCATATGGATCCCGGTACGCTCCTGCCGGACGATGATCGTCCGGATGTCTTCCTCAGCCG
>SKTL01000006.1 GCA_007122555.1 Thermomicrobiaceae bacterium
GCCCAGTAGATTGGGAACGCGAAAACGTTGAGAATACAGATGACCGCGGTCCAGATCATCTTCGCCTCGTCGCTGAGGTGATCATTCGGGCGCCGGGTGACGTCCATGAGGGCAATCATCAGTCCCAACCAGACGAACGGAATCCCGGGAAGCGCGAACGCCATAAGCAACCAGGGGGACCACTCCTGCCAGATAGCTCCATAGATGGCTGCCCCGACGAATACGATGAATCCGATTGACGAGACGGGTAACAGCCAGGCAAGTCCGGACATCCCGCGCATGATGAACGCTCTACTCTCTGTGGTATGGGATCAGCCCGGGCGACTCTGTTGTTCGCCCGAGCCAGTGGATTATCTCGAGACTCAGCCGCGGGTAACCGGCGAAAGGCTAGAAGCCTCCGGTCTGGGCGGCCTTGCGACGGCGCTTGTGCTCAGCTTTGCGGATCTTGGCGCGGCGCTGTTCGCTCTTGCTCACGAATCGGCGCTTGCTGCGGAAATCGCGCAGCTTTCCCGATTTCTGCACTTCTTTGGTGAAGCGACGCAGCAACGCATCAAAACTCTCGTTGTCACGCATATCGACTCGCATGTTCCGGCTCACCCCCTCTCTTTGCCTGGTTATCCCGACTCCTGACCGTCGTTCGCGACGATCACGCATCCGGACTGGAATCTTCCGGTTGAAGCGGTTGCAATACCGGAGATTTCGGCGCATTAACGAACGTGAGTGGCGCCCGAAAGCGCCACTCGGGGAGTATAGCATAGTCATAATCGTTGACGCGGAAGCCGAGGCGACTACTCCCGCTCGTCAATCGGCTTGAACTCTGCGGTCTCCGGTCCGGTATAGCGGGCCTGCGGGCGGATCAACCGCATGCCCTCCAGCTGCTCCATAAGGTTCGCCGTCCATCCGACGACCCGGCTGACAGCGAACGCCGCCGGCATAGCGTCGATCGGAATACCCAGCGAGTACAGCAGCGGAGCCGAGTAGAACTCGACGTTCGGATAGAGTTTTCGCTCTGTGAAGAACGGATGCTCGTTGGTCATATCTTCCAGGCGAACCGCAACGTCATGCCAGGTGCGGTTTCCTTTCTGCTCTGCAACAGACTCCGAGAATCCCATCAGGTGCTTGGCCCGCGGGTCTCGAGCCCGATAGACACGATGGCCGATGCCCATCAACCGTCGCTTGATTTTCAACGATTCCTCAACATACGGTTCCACGTTGTCTTTGGTTCCGATATCGAGCAACATCTCCATCGCCCGTGCGTTCGCGCCGCCATGGGCATCACCCTTCAGGCAGCCGAGCGCAGCCGAAACGGCGGAGTAGAGATCGGTAATCGTCGAAAAGGTGACGCGGCCGGAAAAGGTTGACGCGTTCATGCTGTGTTCCGCTACAAGAATCAGATAGCAGTTGAACGCGTTCGCCTGCAGCTCGGTCGGCTTCTCACCGGTGAGCATGTACAGGAAGTTCCCGGCCTCTCCGAGACTCTTGTCAGGATCGACGATGTCCTTGCCTTCTCGAAGGCGGAGATAGGCGGCGAGCATCGTCGGGAACGCTGCGGCCATTCGGATAGCGCGCTCCTGGATATCGCCGGGCTCCAGCGAACGCTCGTCCGGATCTTCCATCGCCATAGCCGTGACGGCTGCGCGCATTGAATCGATCGGCGCGCCGGTTGTCGGCAAACTGGCGATGACCTTTTTGACAGTCGGCGAAATCTCCCGGTGGGAGCGGAGTTGCTGCTCGAGACGTTCGAGTTCGGAACGGTTCGGCAACTTCCCGAACCAGAGGAGATGCATGATCTCCTCAAATGAGGTGGTCTGAGCCAGATCATCGATATCATACCCGCGATAGCGCAGGATACCGTTCTGGCCGTCGATCATGCTCAGGCTCGTCTCAGCGACGACGACCCCTTCAAGACCGCTATTGATCTCTGGCGCTTCACTCATCGAGGGATCCCTTCCTTACGCGATACCATGACGCATTCGACTCTCACGTCTTGCGCCTGGTTCATCCTTGTTAATGGTTGGGCGTTCGGCCCAGATCATCCGTTAGAGCTGGCGCTCTGCGCATCGAGTCCATCAGCCGCCATCGTAGCAGAGTTTCCCGAATCTAGTATACAAACGATAACGATTGCGACCGTTCCGTGCAGAGAAGCTCCGCACGTCGTGCGCCGCAGATAATGCTCCGGGCAGGGCACAGGACTTGCTGAGAGACGGGTTGGGATGGGGAACGCCAGCCAGAGGGCTGAATCGAGTGTGAATATTTTCCAACTCTCCTGAGCCCGATGGACTGCAGGAGAAAGGGGGCTCCGGGTGGCGCGAGTTTTGATCGTCGATGATGACCCGGCGATCTTGAGTATGCTTGATGAACTGCTCCAGGATGAGTTGTACGAAACGCTCCTGGCGACCGATGGCGATGAAGCCGTCAGTATCGCGCGAACAGAGAAGCCAGACCTGATTCTGATGGATCTAATGCTTCCGGTGCTTGATGGAGCTGAAGCGATTCGACAACTCAAACGCGATCCAGCGACGAAATCAATTCACATCATCGCGATGTCTGCCGGCGCGAATCTCAGGATGCACGCCGATCAGTTGCCGGCGGATAGCGTAATCGGCAAGCCGTTCGATCTCAATACGCTCCTCGCCGGCGTTGCCCTGCACGTTTCGCCTCAGAAAATGGCGGCAAACGGTCAACCGAATCATGAGCAGTAAGCCGCTACTGTATCTCTGGTTTGATCGGGAACCGGGCGCGTTTGCGCCCGATCTGACCATCGAAGACATCCCGGGCGCTGCCGACATTGATCTCCTCACCGCCGCGATTATGGACGGCGACCTCGGAGAGATCCTTCCGGGCAGAATCCACATGTCCACGCACCCTCAACCCGAGAGTTCCCGCGCCGTGCGCACCGTTGACGTTGGAAAGCTCCTTCGGGACATCGGCGTACAGCATCGCCGTTGCTATCAGATCATCCGTTCCTGACGGGAGATATGCCGTCCACGCCGTTGCGATTGAACGGACAGATTGCGATAATCGCCTTATCGATCAACTTCGTGAAGCGAGTCCGGAATCATGAAACTCACGCCCAAGGAATTCGACCGGCTAACCGTCTCCACGATGGCTGAGCTCGCCCGCAAGCGTCAGTCACGCGGGTTGAAGCTGAATCATCCGGAAGCGGTCGCGATCATCACGGACGAGGTGTTCGAAGCAGCCCGGGACGGCAGCAGCTACGATGAGGTTGTCGCGAAGGCCCGATCTGCGCTATCTCGCGATGATGTCCTGGACGGAGTTCCGGAGATGATCCCGATCCTGCAAATCGATGCGATGTTTACCGACGGCACGAAGCTCGTAACGATCAGGAGCCCGATCTCATGAGATACGACGAACTGCCGCCCGGGGCGATTATCCCTGCGAATGACGAACCGATCATCGTCAATGCCGGTTTGCCTCAGCGGATCGTCAAAATCACGAACACAGGCGACGTTCCGGTCCACCTGACCGCTCACTATCATGTCTTCGAGGCAAATCAAAAACTTCGCTTCGACCGGAGAAAAGCGTTTGGCATGCGACCGGACGTTCCGGCTGGCGGAGCGGTGCGGCTCGAGCCGGGCGATACAGCGGATATCCCGCTGGTCCCGATCGGTGGTAACCGGATCGTACGCGGCTTCCACGGACTGGTCGATGGCCCGCTCGATGATGTTGATGTCGACGCGGCGCTCCTCCTGATGACCGAGCGTGGATTCCTGCACGAACCAGAGGAGTAGTGAGCGATGCCGCAGAAGATGGATCATCGGGCGTATAACTCGGTCTACGGGGCGACTGCCGGAGACCGCGTTCGGCTGGCCGATACAAATCTCTTCGTGCGAGTGGAATCCGATCACAGCCTGCCTGGAAGCGAGCTGATCACCGGCTTCGGTCGCCCGGTGCGTGACGGCATGTTGATTGGTCATCAACCTGGTCCCAGCAAGCTGGATATGATCATCACGAACGTTCTTGTGCTGGATCCGGTCCTCGGGGCCATCAAGACCAACATCGGAATCAAGGACGGACGAATCGTCGGCGTCGGGCGGGCGGGAAACCCGGATGTCATGGATAACGTCGATCTGGTGCTGAGCGCCA
>SKTL01000441.1 GCA_007122555.1 Thermomicrobiaceae bacterium
ACGCTTGACGAGGTCATCCCTCATCTGCGTCCGGGCGATATCCTGACTCACTGCTTCACCGGCGGCGATCATCGGATCCTCGGCAAAGACAAGGTAGTCAACGCGGACATCAAGAAGCTGCACGACGCCGGTCTGATCCTCGATATCGGCCACGGCACCGGTTCGTTCAATTACGAGGTCGCCGAGGGCCTGATGGAGCAAGGCATTATGCCGGACGTCATCAGCACCGACATCCATCAGATGGCGATTCAGGGGCCGATGTTCGACATGCCGACGACACTGTCCAAGTTCCTGAACCTGGGAATGAGCCTGCCTGATGTCATCGAACGCGCAACTATCAGGGCGGCGCGGGCGATCAAACTCGATGATCTCGGCAGCCTCAGCGTTGGCAAACCGGCCGACGTCGCACTGTTCCGCATGGAAGAGGACGACTACACGTTCCATGACTCGCAGATGAACGCGCGTAAGGGCTCGAAGCGGCTGATCAGCACCAAGACGATTGTCGATGGCGATGTGCTGCCCGAACTGCCCGAACGCGATCTGCAGGTCTGGGCCGGACTTCCGGAGCACCAGGCCAAGGTATTCGGCTCGCCCGAAAACTGGCGCCCGCAACGTCCGTCATAGCGGACAACATCGATACTCAGCGTCTGAAGCGCGGGAGAGGCTCTCCCGCGCTTTCCTGGTTCTTATGCAGGTCTGGCGACCGTGATGAATTCGGCACTGGTTTCGGTAATGGAGCGCGATCCCGGAAGCCGTACCGGCCGCGGCCAGCATCTCCCTCAGGGCAACGTCTGTCAGTCAGGACGACCTGAAACGCGTGTCCGGACATCGCCACCCGGTCAAACTGCCGGACGTTGCTGACAGACGAGAGATCCCCATACGTCCACTCAATGTCAGTGCAATCCCGCCGGCCAACGTCAGGCATTGCTTCCGCCGGAGATGCATCGAACGGTTAATCGCGACGCGCAATCGTGATGATCTCCGGGCTGGAATCGGAGACCGGACTGCGATCCCAGAAGCCGTACTGGGCCTCAATCGCCAGACCAGCTTCGCAAAGAAATCCGTTCAGCGACGTCTGGTCGAGAAAACGCAGGGTGCTCCGGGTCGTCTTCACGCCCTCGAACGTCGGGCTCGTGCATCGGCTCACGAACGTGACGATATCACCGACGACTGGCAGCTCGACATCGTTTTGATCCCAGATGACGCCGCCGTCCGGATGCGGGATCTCGACCGCGAACTCGGGCGTCCATTGTTCCCAGGCGCGAGCGCCTGGATTCCTGGTCTCGAAGACGAACCGGCCCGTATCGATCAGCGCCGCGCGAACAGCGGCCAGATTCCGACGCAACTCCTCATCGGAAACCAGCTCCTGAAATGCGTGTCCGGACATGATTGCCAGATCGAATTCGCGGTCGTATCGCACCGTGGTCAGATCGCCAGAGGTCCACTCAATATCGGAACGATCACGCCGACCGACATCGAGCATCGCCTGAGCCGGATCCAGTCCGACCAGTCGTCCGTGGTGTCCCCGATACCGCGCCGTGCGCAGGATCATCCCTGTCCCGCACCCAACATCGAGGACTGAATCCGACCGCATCACGAGATCGAGGTAGAACTCATCCGAATCAGCCCAAGTGTTCAGGACGTCATACAGCTCGGCAATTTCAGGGTCTGAATACGGGTCGTCATTCATGCGTCCGCCTTCCCTTTCGCACTCCCTGCCTGAAGAACCCGGCAGATCGAATCCTGTGAGACGACATTTCGCGCCTTCGCGCCCGATGATCGGACAATTGCCATTCGGGGCGATCAGCGGATAGAATCCCTGACCAGTGAGACAAACCGTTTGCGTTGGGCAATGCAGCGCGGCTTTCGTGAGGCTCGACTTGTCTTCTGAAGCATCGCATGCGTCTGATTGATCCGGGAACACCCGGCTGGTCGCCAGAAAGGAATCATCGCATGACGTATCAGGTCAACGAAGAGTACCGGGAACGTGTCCCTACCGCGACCGTTCGTGTCAGAACAACCATGGAACGCATTCCGGATGATCTGGGGCGGATCTATCAACAGGTGTTTTCCTGTCTCAATGAGTCCGGGGCAGCCCCTGGCGGCGCTCCCTTTGCGCGGTATCACGAAATGACTGAAACCGATATCGACATGGAAGCTGGCGTCCCCGTTTCGCCAGATGTCACCGGTAACGAAGACGTTAGCGCTTCTGAATTGCCAGGCGGGCCGGTCGCGGTGGTCTGGTATGAGGGACCGTACGGAGAGGAGATGGGCGCCGCATATGCCGCCATCGAGCAATGGATGTCCGAACACCAGCGGACGCCTGCCGGTGGACCGTGGGAAGTCTACTGGACTGATCCCGATGAGACGTCCCCTGAAGACTACAGAACGGAAATCATCTGGCCGCTGCGCGAAGCCTGACGAACGCCCGATGGCGCAGCCCTGACTCGTGATGCAGCAGCTCCCCGGAGGCCGTCGACGCCTTACTCGCTGGAGCGCCCTCGCATACCCACCATATCCAGAAACGCTTCGATCCTATCGAGGTCCCACTCGGTCATATCGACGTGGATCTCGAGCGAAACGCCGGACTGCGCGCCAGCCGGGGCCGTCAGCGAGAGGCTTGCCGGCAACTGGAGATCAGACGGCTCGGCGGCCAGTTCGGGCGCCTCAGCCGATTCCGCCTCTCCCGCCGTCGCCTGAAGCAGTTCACCCATCATCACCGGATAGCGCTCGGACAACTCGAGACGTGTCGGCTGACCGCGCACCCCTCGCCGAAAGGTCCCGATCCCGGCTTCATCCGCCAGACGAAAGAAGAACGTCCGGGCTTCCTCAACACGATTTCGCGGCTGGCCGAGCCGCATATTGACCTGCCAGGTCTGCTCAACTGACGGACCATCGATCACCCGCAGCGACTCTTGTCGCGCTCGCTCGAACGGAACCCGATATGGTGCGTAGCGGCAGAGCGCCAGCGCGAGTTCGCTCCGCCGTTCATTCTCATTCGACGCGTAGGCTATCTGCTGCCCGGAAGGCGTCAACCGGATCTCCCCGCCGTCGTCACGCTCAACCAGACCAAGCTGCTCGGCGGTATTGAGCGTCTCCCGAAACGACTCGCCGGTACCAAGTCGGGCTTCGAGTGACGGTCGATCAGCCCCCTTCCCTTTGACGTAGTCCAGCATCGCCATCACCGAGCGCCAGTCGGTTCGATACGGCAGCATAACCTGCATCACAGTCACCTCGCGCTTGAGTCCACACGTAATCGTCACGCGCTTATTGTCCCACGCTCGTGCCACCGCGGTCAAGAACCCCGCTATCTGCGCATGGGATATGACACATGTGTCTGTCACGCACAGTTCGCTCCAGCACACGTGACGTTCTCATCACGCCGACGTGAGGCAGACACCGAAAGAAAAGAAGGCGGCCGAACGGCGATTCCTCGGCGCCCATCTCCCATTCGTACGCGATAATGGTCCAGCTCAGACTGACCCTCGCTGTTTCAGCCGCCTCACCGCGCTGCCCCTGATTCGTCACGGCGCTCTTCACAGTAACACTCCCTACGCGTGATTAGCGACGTGTCACGCAGTCACCAGAATGGTTGAGAATACGTGTAGAGTATGCTATTATGCCCGTGAACATCTCCGCAGTCTGTCTGCGAGGGTGACTGAACGTTGAAACAGGGAGGTTGCGGTGCCGGACGAGGCCCAGGGGCCACCCGGTGAGCGGGATGAGCGACCGGATCAGCGAACCGGTGAGGATATCCGACGCCGGGGCTGGTACTGGCACTGGAACAGCATCGTGACCCAGTACGCCCCACTGATCGGCCTCAAGGGGATTGGTCTATTGAATTCATACACCGTGTGGACGGATCGCCGGGAGGACTCGCCCCATCGGGGCTATGCCTTTCCGAGCCAGCAGGCCGAATCGACCTTCTATGGCGAAGATCGCGCCGAGCTGATCACCATCAATAAGATCCTCGTCACGCTCGACCTGATCGAAGTCCGCAAGGAGATGGTTCTTCATGTGGATGACAAGGGCCGGCGCTGGCGCGTGCCCCACAACCTCTATCGCGTTAAGGACAACGCCAACGGATTCAACCTGACCGTTGA
>SKTL01000225.1 GCA_007122555.1 Thermomicrobiaceae bacterium
CGTTAATCGCTGTTCCGTCGTCCAGAACGATCGTTGCGTTCGCGTCGAGCACGTTTCCTTGTCGGTCATGCGATTGCCAGGCCATGAGCTCATGATCGTTGTCGAGCTGAACCGAATACCAGTCCCAACCGACATTATCGAGAACCAGAAAATCGCCCCATTGCTGATCGAACCAGGCTTGCCCGGAGACCGCCCGAGCGTCACCGTCTACAGTAAGCGTTCCGTTGGCGCTCATCCGCGTGCGAGAGTAGTAGTACGACTCGGCGCCGGGCGCAAACTCGAAGTAGCCGTCATCTTCATGGAAGACGGGCGGTTTTTCGGCTTCAAGCCGCACCTCGAGCTTGTATCCGTCCATCTCGGCGATGATGGTGTCGTCACCGTCGCCGCCCCGGAGAATCCATCCGCCGACGTTGAGATCGAGCGGATAGTCACCCGGTTCGAACTCAATGGTTTCCAGTCGCTCGGCGTAGGTGAACGCTCCGTCCCGAGTATCGGTGACGGCGAAGTGGGCCGCGTACGTCGGAGTGAAGTCGCCGCGAATAACCTGAAAGATCACGAATTGAAACCCGTATAGATGCCCGTCCTCATCCTCCACATGGCCCGTGTAGTACCACCACTCGGTAAGGCGATCGTGAGGCGCCGCATCGTCGGGCAGTACGATCGGTCGGGGATCGCCAGTCTCCGCCAGGATCAGATCAGCAGGTCTCTCCTGCTCCTCGCTGATATCACGGTCGGCGGCGGGATCATCGGCAACCGCGCATCCTGTCATCAAAAGCGCGAACGCGCATGTCACGACGATAAGTACTCGTCTAGTCATCATGTGCATCCCCCGGTCGCATCGCCAGCGGAGAATCGTCAAACGGACTGGCGGGAAGAATCCCGGCGAGCCACTCCGGAAGCCACCAGTTCCAGTCTCCGACAAGACGCATCGTCGCCGGCACCACGAGGCTTCGCACGATCGACGCGTCGAGGGCGACGGCGATTGCAATCCCGAGCCCGAGCGCCTTGATGAGTACGACCTCGGCGCTGACAAACGATGCTGTCACCACCACCACGATCAACGCGGCGCCGGTGATAATCCGTCCACTGCGCGCCAGGCCGACGCGAACCGCTTCCCGGTTATTCTTCGTCCGGTCCCATTCTTCGCGCATTCGGGAGAGCAGGAACACCTCATAATCCATACTGAGACCGAAGAGCACGCAGAACATCAGGATCGGAATGGAGGCTTCGATGAAACCCATGGGAGTGAAACCGAGTATCGCGCTCAGATTGCCTTCCTGAAAGATCACGACAAGCGCGCCGTAGCTTGCGGTCAGACTGAGCACGTTGATCAGGATCGCCTTGAGCGGCAGTATCACGGATCGAAAATGAACCAGGAGCGCCAGGTAGGTGCTCCCGACAACGATCAGTGCGGCGAGCGGAAAGTCGGCGTACATACGATTGACGGTGTCGACGATCTCCGCGGAGCCTCCTGTGAATGAGAGGTCCAGACTGGTCGAGCCCTCCAGGTTCCGGAGGTCAGCCAGCAGATCCTGCGCCTCATCACTCGCCGGCAGATCCTGGGTGTACACGAATATAGCGGTGACGTCTTCGCTCGCCAGGTCAGCGGCCGCGTTGGCGACGAATGGGTCGGGGATGTTGTCCAGATCTTCGTACAGCGCTTTGTACTGCGCGAGCGTGAATCGGTGATCAAGCGTGACGATCGAATCGATCTTCCAGACTCTCTGGTCAGTCGCGATGGTCCGAGTGAGGTCATAGAGCTCTTCAATAACCGCCGGATCGGAGATGTTGGACTCCGGCCGAGCGGCGATTATCATCGGCGAGATCTCGCCGTCACCGAACTCGGATCGAAGCGTCTCGAACGCCTGTCGCGAGTCTGTGGACATCGGCAGGATCGTCGCATCCGGCGCACTCAGTCGAATCCCCAGGAATGGCGATCCGAGCAGGAGCAGGATTCCAACAGTCGGAATCAAGACCCGCCAGGGACGGCGCATCACGATGGCGGCGATTCCGTACCAGAATCGCCCGGTATCTTCGCCACGACTCATGAAGGAGTAGTTGTTGATCCGGGTACCGAGCACCGAGAGCAGCGCGGGCAAGAGCGTAAGCGCGGCGGCGAGCGCGAACACGACGACGACCGCCCCGGCGAAACCGATCGACTGCAGAAACATGAAATCGAACACCATCAGTCCGGCAAGCCCGAGCATGACGGTGAAACCGGAAAAGAAGACGGCTCGGCCGGCTGTATCGACCGTCCGTTCGACGGCTCGATCAACGGGCGAGTGTTGCAACTCCTCACGGAATCTACTTGTCATAAAGAGCGAGTAATCGATCGCCAGGCCGAGACCCAGCATTGTCGCCAGGTTGAGAATGAAGATCGTGAGATCGACCTGTTGGGCGACGAGATACAGGACGCCAAGCGAGGCGGCGACGCCCATTGCTCCGGCGATCAACGGCGTTCCTGCGGCGACAAGGCCGCGGAAAACGAACAGGAGGGCGACGAGCGCGAACGGAATGGCGATCAGTTCAGCCCGGCGAAGATCCTGCTCGCTTGTCCGCTCAATGTCCTCATAGAAGGCCGGCGCGCCGGCGAGCAGGATGCGGAGATCAACATCGCCCAAACGCTCGTCGATCTCCGGCATCAGATGCTGTGCATCCTCAGGCTCAACGTCTAGTTGAATCGAGGTATAGGCGGTGTGTCCGTCATTGCTGATTTGTCCCGGGACGTCGGTGAACGATTGCACCGCAAGAACGTCAGGCAGCTGAACGATCGATTCGACTGCTTCACTTGCCCGGCGTTGAAATTCTGGATCGCTCGCTACCAGTTCGTCATGTTGATAAACCACGAGCAGGCTCGAAGCGGTGAATGCGGGGAGTTCCTGCTGGAGATACTGACGGGTTCGGGCGGATTCGGTGTCGTCGCTTGAGAAACCCCCGACGGCGAGTGAACCTGGAAGCAGGGGAATCGTCGGGATTGCCGTGAGAAAGAGCAGAATCCAGAAGGCGAGAACGTAATAGCGACGGGTGTGCGTGAAGCGGCCAAGACGAGCGAACAATGCAGCTCCGATTGAACGCGTGTGGCGAATGACCCGGTGAAGGAGGAGCGGGCCTCCATCCTGAACATTACCATCCGGGCGGCGAGCGAGCCAGACGGGTTCTCGATCGTGATATGCTCTTTCCGAAATTTCGCAGGGACCGGGGAAGGGACCAACGTGTCACAAGAGCAGATCAAAGACCGCGTTCGCCAGCAGTTCGGCGAAACGTCCGCCGCCTATGCGGTAAGCGCAACCCATCGCTCCGGAAACGATCTCGACCGCCTTGTTGAGCTTTCGGAGTGCCAGTCAACGTTCGATGCGCTGGACATCGCCACCGGCGCCGGTCATACGGCCCGGAGCATTGCGCCACTGGTTTCTCACGTCGTGATCTCCGATCTCACGCCGCAGATGCTGGATACCGCACGCGCCGAGATGCAGGCCGCCGGGATCCATAACGTCAGCTTCCGGATCGCAGACGCAGAGGAACTGCCGTTCAGCAACGAGGTGTTCGATCTCGTAACCTGCCGGATCGCGCCGCATCACTTCTCGAATTGCCAGCAGTTTGCCCGTGAAGTCAGCCGTGTGCTTAAAGCCGGCGGCTTGTTTCTGCTTATTGACAGCACCGCCCCCGAGGACGACGCGCTCGATCAGCGCCTCAACGAGTTCGAGTGGCGTCGGGACAATAGCCATGTTCGGTCGCTCAAGCGCTCCGAGTGGTTGCAGCTTCTGGTGGACGCTGGGCTTGAGGTTGAACGGGCTGAGGATTTCCCTAAGCGGCACGATTTTGCCGACTGGACGGCCCGGAGCCGGATGACCGAGCAGAATCGACTCGATCTGGAGCAATGGTTGCTGGATGCGCCTGAGGAATTCCAGCACCTACTCGGTTTTGAGATTGAGAATGGGCGGCTGGTCGCCTTTACCGACCAGAAAACCCTGTTCAAGTGCCGCAAGCGTTAGCCGCTAGCTTCAGTTTCGGCTTGCTGCGTACCGATCGCATTCAGCCTGTCGCTCGACGATTGGCGGGTGGCTGTGCAGCAGAACCTGCTCGAGGCGCGAGGGGTCGGTA
>SKTL01000498.1 GCA_007122555.1 Thermomicrobiaceae bacterium
GTACCCGAGGGGAATAACTCCCCTGCAGAAATGAAAGACTTCCCGGGCGTCCCATTGCTCAGGGACGACAAGCAGGTCAGCGAATTCCGGCCATGAATAGTAGCTTGCTTCTTCATCCCGCTGGATCTCGTGGACGTTGAGCGAATCGATATCGTTCAGGGTTTCGACCATTAAGGCAGCGCTCCTCACGGCCAACTCCATCCACAGCTCATCTCCCGGAGTTCCAAGCGGGATATCCATCCGCTGTTGTCGAACGATCGGTCCGGTGTCAAGGCCAGCATCAACCTGATGGATCGTAACCCCGGTTTCCCGATCGTTGTTGCGATAGATCCAGAAGAGGGGTTCCGGCCCCCGGTACTTCGGGAGGAGTGACGGGTGAACATTGAGCCCGCCGTAGCGTGCTGCATCAACGAGTCTTCGCGGCAAACGGCGCGGATAGCAGCAGACTATCGCAATGTCGGCGTCGAAGGAGTCGAGATGTTGGGCAAGCTCCGGTGAGCGATGCTGATGAATCATAATCGTCGGAAACGGGTCGGCGCCTGGAGCGGCAGTGCGTTGCGTGTTCCCGGAGCCGACCATCGGGAGGAGCTCGCTTGTGCGAGGCGCTGCGGGGCCTGATACTTCCTGGAACGGTTTCGCTCGACCGTTATGCCCGGGGACGAACCGGGCGCGGATCTCGAATCCGTTCTGAATCAAAGCCCCGAGAACATGGTCTGCAAAACTGCAACGACTTCCGAAGAAAAGCACGGATCGGATCATGCGGCGACCTCTGGAGAGTGATCGATTGACATTGATTCAAGCGCTCACGTAGGCTTCACGTACGTTATTGTTCGGTGTGATTAAGGATTTTGACATGGCGCGACTGGTCCAATGCAACAAACTCGGTCGAGAACTGCCTGGACTCGAACGTCCACCAGTTCCAGGCCCGCTTGGTGAACGGATCTACAACGAAATCTCGGCACAGGCTTGGGAAATGTGGCGAGAGCATCAGACGATTATGATCAACCACTATGCGCTCAACCCGGCGGACCCGAACGATCGGAAGGTGCTCCGGGAGCATATGGAAGAGTTCTTCTTCGGCGAGGGCGCTCGAATGCCCGAGGGCTGGGAACCTGCCGGCGCTGGCGGATCCGAAAAGGGCGGCGGAGGCGGCGGCGCAAAAGGCGCTCCCCCTCAGAAGAAGTAATCTCACGGAGTGGTGGCCAGATTCTCGTTTGTCAAAGGGATCTGGCTTGCGATTTTGAATTCGAGCCGGGCGTGAGCTGCGCGAAGTGCGGCTTCCACGTCGTCAGGCGTGTCGCCGCCGGCAAAGATAAACCCCAGATAACTGGAGCCCTCCGGCAGCGGAACAATCGGATGGTTCATTCGGGCGGAGATTTGCACGCCGCTGATGCCTGGCGTAGAAGCCGCCTCGTCCTGACCGCGCACTTCCCGAAGGATTCCCCGCTTTGGTATGGGGATCATCATGACCCCGACTGCCTGACCATTACGAGACGTTCCCTGCACTGGTTCTCCAATAGCGTGCCGCAGAATGAGTTCTTCCAGCGATTGGCCAGTACCGAATTCGAGAATCGTCGAACAGAGCCCCCCTATTGATCGTCCCGCGATCTCGATGATCCAGGGTCCATCGTCGTTGATGCGGAGCTCAGCGTGTACCGGGCCCGTTTGGAGGCCCAGCGCCGCCGAGGCCCGCTCGGTACAGCGAGCAATGTCTTCCTGAACGCCTTTGGGGAGTTTCGACGGTGTTGTGTAAATTGTTTCCTCAAAATACGGCCCCTCCAGCGGATCCGGCTTATCGAACAACGCCAGAACCTGCAGTGATCCGTTCGTCAGGATGCCTTCCAGCGCCACTTCGCTGCCCGGCAGGTAGTCCTCGATCAGGATTCCCGCAGTGTCGTTCGAAAAGCCGTCGGATTCCAGAATCCGGCGGGTGCGGGCGAACGCTTCCGCCAACTCATCCGGATTGTTCGCCCGAATCACTCCACGGCTTCCGGAGAGCAGATTCGGCTTGACAACGCACGGGTATCGAACAGCCTGGGCGATATCCTCAGAATTCGCATCCATGTCGTACCGTTGCGCCTGAGGAGCCGGGACGCCGTTTTCGTGCAGGCGTTGCCGCATGATCCACTTGTCCCGGGCCGCGACGGCGGCGTCCGGAGAGTTGTGCGGGAGTCCGAGTCTGGACGAAACGCGAGAAGCCAGCAACGTTGCGCTATCATCCAGCGAGAGGACGGCGTCGATTGGTGAATGCTGCAGATGCGCGAAAAGCTTCGCCTCCGCTTGATCTGGTCGTGCGAACTCGACACCGAGTTCGACACCCCATTCACGGGACAACGCTTCCGGAACGTCAATCGCCTTGACAACTTCCAGATTCAGGCGCTCGCTGGCGTCCAGGAACGCCGCATTGCGATAACTTTGCGGCGACAGCAGGAACAGCACGCGTTTTTGATCGGTGTCAGCCATCTTTGTTTGCCTTGTATTTCAACGGAGCTGCCGTCGAATCGTCATCGTGCTAACCTTCGCTCAATACGTCACTCCGATAATGTTACCAACTACCTGATGAGCTGAATGGCTCACAGATCGATGTATCTGCCGTAGAATGGCGAGCAACGAGATTTTCGTACCGCGAACGTGAAAGGCTCCGGACGATGTCAGTCAAACCGACACGCAACCGTTACTTACAGGACGGCTCTCGCGCCGCTGAATTGCACAACACCGCCAGAGAAGTTCTGCCCGGCGGCAACACCCGACAGAGCGTCTGGACCAGCCCGCGGCCAACATATGCCGTAGCCGGAAACGGATGCCGGGTCACGGATGCCGATGGCGACACACGCGTCGATTTTGTGAACAACTACACGTCACTGATTCACGGTCATGGCAATCAGCAGATCGCCGCCGCGGTCCGGGAACAGCTCTCCGAGGGAACCGCGTTCGGCCTGCCGACGCCGTGGGAAATCGAGCTGGCGTCATTGCTGGTTGACCGGGTTGAAACGATCCAGCAGGTCAGGTTCACCAATTCCGGCAGCGAAGCCGTGATGATGGCGGTGAAGGTGGCCCGGGCGTTCACCGGTCGCTCGCGAATCGCGAAGTTTGAGGGATGCTATCACGGCGCCTACGACCCGGTGGAAGTGAGCCAGGCTCCGGATCCGTCGAACTGGGGGCCGCCTGAAGAACCAACCCCCCTGCCGTTCTATCCCGGTCATCCGGGCGTTTCAGACGTCACCGTACTGCCGTTCAATGATCTCGAGAACAGTGTCCGCCTCATCGAACGCGACGCTGACACGCTCGCCGCGGTCGTGGTTGACCCGCTTCCACAGCGCGCCGGGCTGATGCCGGCTGAGCCAGAATTCCTGCAGGGGTTGCGTGACATAACGAAGAAGCACGGAATTGTTCTGATCTTTGACGAGGTGATGAGTTTCCGCCTGGCGCCAGGAGGCGTTCAGTCGCTCCTGGGCGGCTCGCCAGACTTGACAGCCATCGCCAAGATCATTGGCGGCGGCTTTCCGGTGGGCGCCGTCGGCGGACGGGCCGACATCCTCGACTTCTTCAACCCATCGAAGAAAGGTCCGAAGCTGCCGCACGCAGGAACGTTCAACGGCAATCCGGTCACGATGATTGCCGGATTGACGGCGATGCAGATGATGTCAGACGAGGAATACCAGCGGCTCGCCAGGCTGGGTGATCGTGTCCGGGACGAAGGGAACGCTCTGTTCGAGCGGAGTGGGGCGAACTGGCAGATCAACGGGCTGTCGAACATGTTCCGACTTCATCCGAACAGTCGGGAACTCCGAAATTATCGGGACGCCTGGCGTGATGAGGATGAAACCAGACGAGCCGGAGCGATGTACCACGCCCTGATGGCCCGCGGCGTCATGCTAACTCCCGATGGCATGGGGAACATCTCGACCGCGATGGACGACTCGGTCGTTGATGAATTGCTCGCAGCGCTCGGGGACGCGGTCAATGAGGTTGACTCCTAGCGTGTGAGACTGATCGACGATTGACGTCCAGCTGCTCCCGGGCAGATTTTTGAGTCCGGATGCGATCCACAAAAGCCTGCAGTGTTGTTTTCGGGCTAACCGATGCGTTGATTCGCGAAC
>SKTL01000398.1 GCA_007122555.1 Thermomicrobiaceae bacterium
GGGGGATTACCTTTGCGGATCCGACGTTCGATGGAATTCACCTGTGTGAAAATGCGTGTCCGTTCTGCTTCATCAAACAGCTTCCCAAAGGAATGCGCAAGAGCCTCTACATCATGGATGATGACTATCGATATTCCATGATGTACGGCAACTTCGTGACATTGACGAACCTGACTGAAGACGACTGGCAGCGGATCGAGCAACAGCGGATCAGTCCAATTAATGTGTCCGTACATGCAACTGATCCAGAATTGCGTATAGCGCTGGTCGGAAACCCCAAGGCGGGGGACATCCTTGACCATCTTGCGCGCCTTGAGCGGGCCGGTATCGAGTACAACACCCAGGTCGTCCTCTGTCCCGGGGTGAACGACGGGGCGCAGCTCGATCGAACGATTCGCGATCTTCTCAATTCCGGACCGTATCTGCGCTCGATCGCGATTGTTCCGGTCGGATTGTCGCAACACGGAATCGAACGGCAGAGCAAGCGCGTTCGACTGTCACGAACCTGCATGCGCAGTTTGCCGAACGCAAATCAGAAGCTTCTGGAGATGCGGCGCCATACGCAGCAGGAGGGGCTGGAGGTGATCCGGCAGGTCGGCGAGTGGCAGAAACACCTCCGCGCCGAGCGTGGGCGATCCTTTGTCTATCTAGGTGATGAACTCTACCTCATGACGGGCGCACCGGTCCCGCCATCCCGCGAGTATGACGGCTTTCCGCAGGTTGAGGATGGGATCGGAATCACTCGATTGTTTCTCGATGATGCGGAACGGATCATTCGCCGCAAGAACCGCCGGGATTTGTCGGGGATGGGCGGAACGATCGTCTGCGGGACACTGATCTACCAGACAATGCGTGAGACGGTCGCCCGAATCAACGAGCATGTGGGAACCACGCTCCGGGTGGTATCCGCCGAGAACTCACTCTTCGGCCCGCAGATCAACGTTTCCGGACTTCTGACCGGAGCGATCGTGCGGGACGCTGTGTCCGGTGAACAATCCGGCGAGCCGGTCTTCATTTCCGACACAATGGTTTCCCGCCGAACCCAGACATTCCTCGACGACATGAGCGTTTCCGAGCTTGCGGAATCTCTCGATCGTCCTGTCGTTCCGGCCGAGAATCTCAATCAGGTTCTCGAGGCGTTGCAGCAACCGGTTGAGGCGATTGCCTGAGCAATGCGCGATTCGCTCGACCTGTCATCGACCGATGACGGAACGCTCTTGCGCGTGCGGGTAACCCCGCGATCCAGTCGAACCGAAATCGATGGCGTTCAGGCCGGAGCGCTTCGGGTGCGACTCAACGCGCCGCCGGTAGAGGGCGCAGCAAACAAGTCTCTCTGCGAGTTCCTGGCGAAGTCGATTGGCTGTCGTAAGTCAGCTGTTCGGATTGCGCGTGGTGAGCGAAGCAGGGATAAGACCGTGTTGATCTCCGGGGTCAGTACAGACGACGTCCGCACGGTGCTGGAAGGTTGAGCGTCACGAAACGACGCTAGCGTCGATATCGAAGCACTTTGAACGCGACAGCGGCCATTACTGCAACGATTGCGCCGAGGATCGCTGCAGCGCCAGTCGGGGATAGTCCGGGAGAACCGACGCTCTCCGGCTTTTCGTTCGTCTGCGCCACCGGGTCTCGTTGCAATCTCCACCAGAGGCTCGGGACGTCCCGCATCGCACGAAGAATGACCCGAAAGGACCCGCCCGACTGCTCCCCGGCGACACGTGGGTAGTGATGGACCCCCACTTGTGTCCAGGAGCCCCCGGCCCTCACCCAGCGAGCCATCAGCTCGGTGCTAATCATCGCCCCGTTTGACTCGAGGTCCAGCGCACGAAGCATATCGCCGCGAATGAGTTTGAACGCGCAGTCGATGTCGTAAAGCTGGACGCCGAAAAGCGCCCGCATCGCCAGCCGGAATGTTTTCCCAAACAGCGTTCGGTGAAACGGATCATTACGCTGGATTCGATACCCGGCTACCAGATCGTATTCCGATGTATGCGGCGCGAGGTACACGAGGTCGCCAATATCGAACTGACGGTCCGAATCCATGACCATCACCCAGTCGCCCGTTGACGCCGCGAAGCCGGAACGAAGCGCGGCTCCGTATCCGCGGTTTTCGCGATGATTCACCAATCGAATACCGTCAACCTGTTCAAGGAGACGCTGGACAACCTGCTCAGTTGCGTCATTACTGCCGTCGTTGACGACGATGATCTCGAAGTCGCGGGAAAAACGCGGCAACGTGCGCATTGCCGTCTTGACGACATCGTCGATGTTCTCAACTTCATTGTGGGCCGGGAGAACCAGTGAGAGCTTACCGTCGATCATCGAGTCTCCAAAACGAATCTCGTACCGTCGCCTGCCGGGCGATTTCGTACAGAAAAAGGGCGCTGGACGTTTATCTGTCCAGCGCCCCGAAAAGCTTACCGCATCAGCATACGGTTTTCCTGCGCGAGTCTAGTGTTTCGGCATATTGCGAAGCGCGTCGTAGGACGGTCGCGGGCTGTTGTCGGGATAAAGCACCGACCACGGATGCATCTCACTTGAAGGATCGGTACTGCTGCTGAAGTTCAAGTTCCAGACCGCCATGACACCCATCCAGGGCCACTCATGCTTCGCGATCTCGAATGCGCGAACCAGGTAGTCCGCCTGGTTTTGCTCCGAATTGTCAACGCCATACTCGTAGCCCGGCGCCTGGTTTTCGGTCGTCCAGCCGAACTCGGTTAGCCAGATCTGCTTGTCAGCGTCGCCGTTCTGGACCATTACTTCGCGGAGCTGCTCTATGCGGCGGAAATAGAAACTCGGATGACCGGACCACTCGCCAGGACCGATATTGTGCGGGTACATCGTGTCCGGCGGGTTGTTGTTGCTACCCGGATGCGCCCCGAGATGATCGAAGTAGTTTGACACCTCACCATTGTTGTAGGCGTATACCTGTTCCAGATAGGTGAGATCATCGATTGCGCCCGCGGGATCGTGGACGCCAGTGGGGGTCAGACCGCCGAACAACACCGGAGCCTGCGGGTCTCCGGCCTTGACTCCTTGATAACCGGCCTTCAGCAGTTCGACGTACGCGTTTGCGTCGATGTGACCGCCTACCTCATGGGCGAGGTTCTGTTCGTTCCAGATCTCCCAGCCCTGCACCTTGCCCTCGAAGTGCCTGGCAACGTGCTCCATAAAGTCGCGGAACGGTCCGACGTTGTCGGGGATCCCGCCGGTCGGATCGAGCCATGTTGGCGATCCGGTAACGCTGACGATGATTTTCAAGTCGCGTTCATGTGCGTGATCAATGATTCGCTCAAGCGGGGCGACATCAATCCAGTTAGGTTCACGGTGCAGATCCGCCCAGCGGGCCTGGAATTTGATCCAACCGAAATCGGCTCCATGCACCAGATCGAAAACCTCATCGTTATGGGCATACCGCTCGGGTTGTCCATCGCCCCGAACGAACGTGTTGAACCCGTAGCCCACGTGCGGCCCATACTGAACCTCGCGGATCGGGTCATACGGCGGCAACTGCGGATCCGGCTTCTCGAGCGCTTCGTCCGGTACGCCGTGCTCCTGGAGGTACTCGACACCGAGGAGGCCCAGCAGAACCTGGAATTCCGGCGGGTTGTCCGGGTGCCATTCAAGCCGGTTGCGCTCGAAATACTGAACAAGATGTTCCTCGCCGTCGCCGGCCGGCGGGGGTTCGTTTCGCTCGATGAACTCACGAGACTTCGGATAACCGAAGTTCCGCTGCCCATTGTTTGCATCCCAGTACGGTTTGAAATGCTCGATGGCGTGACCGCTCAGATGGAAGTAACGGCGATGCTCGGTGTCATCGAACGGCTCTACTGGTTCGAATTCCGGCTCGACGCCTTCCCGGTCCCTAATGAGTTCGTTTCCGAGCAGCATCAACAGGACTTCGTACTCAGTTCCGGCGTGCTCAGGATGGTACTCAAAGACCGCACGCTGGAAATACTGTTTGTACATCCCGTCGCCTTCGTGCCAGAAGATGTTGGTGATTGGCATACCGAAAATCATCAACCCGCCGCGGGTTTCCCAGTACTCCCGGAAGTGACCCTGCATCCAGAACCCGGTTTCTTCAAAGTA
>SKTL01000236.1 GCA_007122555.1 Thermomicrobiaceae bacterium
AGTTTGAGACGCTGCTTAAGATCACGGCAGGAATCGAACAGATCGCTCGATACTCCGATCACATTGTGTCCCTGTGATTTCAGGTTGTCGTAGATACCGGCAAACTCAACGAGTTGCTCTCGGCAAGGTGGTCACCAGTGACCGCGAAACACATTGACCACGATCATGTCGCCAGGGATGTTGGCCAGGGTAATCGGGTCGCCCTGGTCTGTTCTCACGCATAACTGTCCGATGCGTTCGCCAACGCCTGGTCCCTCTACCGCAAGCGGCATTCCTGTCCCCTTCCGCTCCAGTTATCGAGCCAGCGCCTGGAGATAGCGGCAATAGCCTTCACGCATACGCTGGAAATCGACCAGACGGTAGGACTCGTTCGGTGCGTGCATCCCGTTATCCGGGAGTCCCCAGGAAAAGAAGACCATGTCCGATCCCAGCTCACGCTGAAAAAGCTCCGCCACCGGCACCGTTCCGCCGATTCGAGTTACAAGGACGTCCTTGTCGTACATGTCTTCCAGAACGTTCATCGCCGTCTTCAGTCCGGGATGATCCCGGCTGATGCTGAATGGAAACGCCTGACCGGGGAACGGGTCCACTGAGACGGTAGCGCCGACCGGGCAATGCTTCTGGCAGTGGGCTTCGATCAATCTGACGATTTCAGCCGGATCCTGCTTCGGCACTAACCGACAGGTGATCTTGAGATGGGCCTCATTCGGGGTTACCGTCTTGACGCCATCGCCCTGAAATCCTCCCCAGAAGCCGTTGATGTCAAGCGTCGGGCGGGCCCAGGCTCGTTCGTTGGGCGTGTAGCCAGTTTCGCCCTTGAGGGCGGAAACGCCGACCATCTGCTTATATGCGTCCTCGTCGTAGGGCACCTTCGCGATGTCTTCTCGATCGCTTTCAGTGAGATCGACGACATTATCGTAGAAGCCTTCAACGGTGATGCGGTGATTGTCATCGTGGAAAGTTGCGGCCAGTTCGACCAGCGACTGCACAGCGTTCGGAACGTTGGCTCCGTGAACGCCGGAATGGAGATCGGTCGCCGCGGTCTTGAGATTGACCTGACAGGCCGCGAGACCCTTGCTGGAGATGGTGACTGATGGCTGATCGGCCGCGTGCATTCCGCCGTCCGCTGAGATAACGAAGTCGCAGGAGAGCTTATCCTTGTGCTCCCGGATGACCGGCGCCATCGAAGGCGAACCGATTTCCTCTTCGCCTTCGAAGAAAATCTTCACATTCACCGGCGGTTGTCCGTCAGTCTTGTACAGCGCTTCGATCGCCTTCACGGTCGCGAACGAGTTGCCCTTGTCGTCCGATGCGCCGCGGGCGTAGAGACGGCCGTCACGCTCGGTCGGCTCAAACGGCGGGGTTTCCCACAGCTCCAGCGGATCCGGCGGCTGAACGTCGTAGTGACCGTAGATCATGACCGTCGGCTGGTTATCGTCGACATGCCAGTGTGCGTAGACGATCGGGTTGCGATCGGTCGAGATGAACTCGACCTCCGGAAATCCGGCGTCGCGAAGCTTGCCGGCGACCCAGTCCGCAGCTGCGCGAACGTCATCGTTGTGATCCGGCAGGGCGCTGATACTGGGGATGCGGAGGTATTCTTTCAGCTCGTCGAGATGCGTATCGTAGTTATCGCGCAAGTATGCGCGCCATTCGAATGACACTGGTGGGATCCCTTCGTGGTTTTGGCGCGGGGAGAACAGCTCCCCGCGACGGCAGCCGTGCTAGAGAACGCCGAGTTCCTTGAGTCCCTTGCGGGTGCGTTCCGTCTGATCGGAGGTCAGCCACTGAAGCGGGTGGGTCATATAGCCGCCACAGAGGCCGCGAAATACGTGCGGAGCCTTGTAACAGGCCGGTCCCGGGCCGATCTTGCAGACGTCAACCACTTGCGTGAGGATGCGCTGTCGGTCCGCTGCGGTCTCGAAATCGCCGGCCTTGAAGGCGTCAAAAATCTCGCGTTCGAGCGCCGGGGCGGCGTTGACCGTCCCGCCGATGATGCCGTGCCCGCCGATCATGAGATTGCCGAAGAGCGTGCCGTCGGCGCCGGTGAAGAGTGTGAAGCCAGGAGCCTGTTTTGCAACACGGGCAAAGTGCGTGTAGCCGACGTAGTTGCCGCTACTGTCCTTGATTCCCATGATATTGCGATGCTCGGCAAGCTTCTCCACCGCTTCCGGGGAGATCGTCACTTTCGTGGTCTGCGGGATGTTGTACATCATGATCGGAAGCGGGCTCTCGTCGGCAAGATGTTCGTAAAATTCGATGACGCCCTGCGTATCGAGATTGTAGTAAAAGGGTGGCGGGACGAGCGCCGCGACGACGCCCGGCTTATCCATTTTCTTGAGATCTTCAACGATATCGACAGCAACCGTTCCAGCTGCTCCGGTCATAATGACGCCCGGTTTCTCTCGCTCATTGTTCGCTTCGAGTACGGCGTCGAGCACCTCGACCCGCTGCTCCCTGCGAAGACCGTTGCATTCACCAGTTGTGCCGAGAATCGACAGTCCGTGACAGCCGTTATCCAGCAAGTAGTTCACGATATTCTTGACACCCGAGCGGTCCACCTCGCGCTCGGCCGTGAGCGCGGTGGACATCGCCGCGTAGATTCCTTCGTACGTCTGTTTATCCGGCACTGAAAACCTCCTGTTAGTCACTGCACCAGTTGAACGAATGCTGATTACTCGTGACGATGATCTCGTCGTGTTCAGTGGCATCGTAGCACAGGCGGGGGCGCCGCGGCGCCGCTCGGGTCAGTGAGCAACGTGATGAACCGGATATCAGGCATACTTGTCGTTGACAGAATATGCGTTGTGGCAGGAGGCGTGATGATTGACGAGCAACAGGTTGAAGAACCCGGAAATGACGACGATGCCGGTCAGGACAGCGATGATTCGTCGCCTGATCGATTGAGTCAGGCGGCGCGTCGAGAACGGCTTGCGGCGCTACAGGCTGCGATCGGCGACCATGCCCAGCTTGATGGAGATGTGATCGTCATCGAGGCTGGCGAGCCGGTGGTTCTGCACGTCGAGCTCGATCGCGACGGAACTCATACGCTCACGTGGTGGGCGACATCGCTGACTGAAGCGGGGCATCACCGCTGGCGGGATGCCGCCGAGCCGTTGCTTCTGGAGGGAGAAACGATCCACACCTCGGCGCTCGGTGGAGGATATCTGGTCGAAATCGTCCAGACGACCCGGGACGAACCGGAAGCACTGGAGCTTGCGGCGGATATGCAGCGTGTTGAACGGGTTCGCCAGTTATTGAACGAGTTTCCCGAGGCGATTGGCGCGCTTCCAGAGGAGCCAGTGCCCGATTATCTGCTTCCGCCGGAACCGGAGCTCCCGGTGCTGGGAGAGGCGGAAGTCGAGGAAGCCAGCGACGAGTCGGAAGAGTATACGGCGAACAGTTAGAGGTTTGGAGTTCGTTGTCGCGTGTGTTAGATTCGATCATCACACACAGGCAGAATCCTGGCAGGAGCAACGTGATGACGGCGACAGACACCAGCAACGCCGAAAAAATTGGAAGATACCTTGCAGGGCTTATCAAGGATCGTGACGACGTGTCAAGCATTTGGGTTCGCCAGGCCGGTGATATGGCGGAGCTCTGGATGATCGTGGATGCGTTGAATATTAATGAAGAAAGGGCTCTGCGCCGGATACATGATGAGTTGATCGCCCGTTTTCCGGACCGGTACTGCGATCTTCGTATCTACGACGTGAAGCTAATGGGAACGACCGACGTTCGAGGTTTCGTCCCGCCGGACGCACGTCAGATTGAGCGCTGATTGCCGTGGATCCCGCTGCACGAGATCATTTCGCTGCCGCTGACCGCAACCTGACGATCGCCGATGATCTTCTCCACCACACCCCTTATGGGCTTTCGGATTCCGCATTCGAGTGGGTCGTTATCGTCAGCTTCTACTCAACGGTGCGGGTCATAAATGCGCTGATTCTTCATAACACCCGGTCGCTTCCACGAACGCATGGCGAGCGCTTTCAATACATCATTCAGTCTTCAGCACTCAGGCCGCTCAAGGACGACTATCGAGACCTCCGCGATTGGTCCGAACAGGCTCGATAT
>SKTL01000456.1 GCA_007122555.1 Thermomicrobiaceae bacterium
TCGAATATCGTATGTCGCTCGGGCGGGCGCCAGCCGGGATGATGGATATCGAGATCAATGAGTTCGAACCGGGCGTCATCTACAATGAGGCCGGGTTGACGGTGCGAGCGGTCGAGGTGATTCACTCAACCTACACGGTGGCAATGCGATTCGACTACGCTGGAGAATCGCTCGTTCATTCCGGAGACACGTGCTATACGCCGGATCTCGTGAAGCTTGCCGAAGGTGCGGATGTGCTGGTTCATGACGCCTGCATGGCCCCGGCCGCCGTGTTTCAGAACAACGCAGCCTGGCCGAATCTTTACGAGCACCTGAAGGAACACCACGCCACTCCGGAAGAAGCCGGACGGACCGCCCGCGAGGCCGGAGTCCGGAAGCTCGTGCTCACCCATTTCCTGATCGGAACCGACGTTGCGGAGACGCTGGAACGCTGCCGGAGCGAGTTCGATGGCGAGATCATCATCGCTGACGACCTGATGACGGTGAGTTGCGGGTAACGTTGTGGTGGAATCCCGAAACGGCTCATTCTATGACCCTCAATTGAGGCTCCGCGGCGTTGCGAACGAAGGTGATTGATAGTTGCAAATGATACATGTGGCAGGAGCGTTTCTTGACAGAGAATTCTGAGCCTAGACCGTTCGAAGACGTCATTGTTGAAACGCCGGCGCCTTCCGATCCCCGAATTTCGCCGGATGGCGCGCTGGTTGCCTGGGTAGCTGCTCCCTACGGAAAGGAAGATGAGCACCCGGTCTCGTCGATATGGCTGGCTCCGTGCGACGGTTCGGTAATCGGCCGGCAGTTCACCATCGGCGATAGCCACGACACCTCGCCGCGCTGGTCGCCGGATGGGAGGTCGATCGCGTTTCTCTCCGACCGCGCGGAGCGCGGCAAGACGGGCCTTTATCTCCTGCCAGTCAGTGGCGGCGAGGCCAGGCAGCTGGCGCAGCGGAAGTCTTCCATTCAGTCCTTCGCCTGGTCTCCGGATGGCGAATCGATCGCCTTCCTGTGCCCGGACGAGCCGACCGACGAAGACGAGCGGCGCGAAAAGGAGCGCGATGATCCCGAGGTCTATGGTGAACGCTGGCCGTATGCCCGACTGCATCTGTTTGATGTTGTATCCGGTGATGTCCGGAGCCTTTCGGCGGGCGATCGTCACCTTTTCGAGATCGCCTGGTCGCCTGATTCAACCCGGATCGCGTTTTTGGCGAGCCCGACACCCGAGCTCGAATCTCGCAAGAACGCTGCGTTGTTGACTCTGGGACTTGATGAAGACTCCCCGACCCGCATCTGCGATACCAACCGCATGGCGTCGGATCTCATCTGGACGTCCAGCGGTGATCAACTCGCCTTTCTTGCCGGACATGCGCCAACGACATCGGCTCAGACCGCATTTGCCGTCGATCCATCCGGCGGAGAGCCGCGCGTTATCGGCCCTGACGACCAGGAAGCGGCCTGCGTTGAGTCGATGAAGCCGGCGAGCGGTGAGAGTCGACTGGTCCTGGCCATAGCGCAAGGGCTTTCGACCCGCCTGGAATGGGTTGATCCGGCGTCAGGTGCGCGCGAGACCTTCTACCAGCCGGAGGAGGGCGACTTCGGCGCCGGCGCGTTCGATGTGCACGCCCGGGATGGCCAGGTCGGGCGTCTGGCGGTTATCCATTCGACGGACGTGCAGCCGCCGGAGGTGAAGGTTGGCGTTCCCGGCTCGCTTGCTCCGGTCAGTAACCACCATTCCGGGCTTGAGGGCTACGAATTCGGCCGTCAGGAACCGTTCTCCTGGACCGCTCCGGACGGACTCGAGCTCGATGGAGTGTTGATCCACCCGTCCGATGGCGGGAATGGCCCGCACCCGATGATCGTGCATATCCATGGTGGACCCTATGGGCGCTACACCATGGGCTGGAACCTGCATCCACGGGCGAACTGGCAACAATGGCTGGCGATGCATGGCTATGCGGTGTTCATGCCGAACTTCCGCGGAGGCATGGGGCATGGGAACCCCTTCGCCAGCAGCCTTTATCAGAACATTACCGACCGAGAGTACGGCGACATTATGTCCGGTGTCGATGCATTGATCGAGCGCGGGTTCGCGGATCCGGGTCGCTTGGGAATTGGCGGCTGGAGCGGCGGCGGGCTGCTGACTGCCTGGTCCGTGGGGCATACCGACCGGTTCAAGGCCGGAATTATGGGCGCCGGGGTCAGCTACTGGGGCGCAATGGCGATGGATACCGATGTCTACACTGTGCTCAACGACTACGCCGGTGACGCGCCCTGGGATGGTCCCGGTCCGTATCGCTCCAAGAAGCATTCCCCGATTTCCTACGCCCGGAACGTCAAGACGCCGTTGCTGATCCTGCACGGGAAAGCCGACGGGCGGGTTCCAGTCAATCAGGCGACTGGTTTTCACCGGGCGTTGCTGGAAATCGGCGCGACGACCGAGATGGTGATCTATCCACGTGAGGAGCACCCGATTCTGGAAGCGAATCATCAACGAGACATGTTTCGGCGGGTCCGCGACTGGTACAAGACGTGGGTGTAATCAGGGAGATTGCGATCACCCACTAGCCCCCGCTCTCATTGCTGGGAGAAGGGGAGAGTCCAGCACTGGAAGGAACGCGCAAAATGCGGATATCGGGCGTTGATATCGAATCCCTCGGGGATAGGGAGCGAAAGGTTTTCGACGGTCAGCGTAGAAAATGGGGTGAGCCGCTCGCCAACCATCTGGCCTACGCCCGGGAGCCGGAGATCTTTCATGGCGCCCAGGCGATGTGGCGGGGACTTGGCGCCGCAGGGAGGATCGAGTCGTCGCTTTCGGCGTTGCTGAACCGGCGTGTTGCGATCCTGAACGGATGCGACTTCTGAGCGGATCTCAACGCTGCGGTCGGCAGCCAGTTAGGCATCCCGGACGAAAAGCTTGAGGCGCTTGAGGATTGGGAATCCAGCGATCTGTTCACCGAACAGGAACGCATCGCGCTCGAATACGCTGACGCCATAACACTCAGCGATCGAGACGTCGACGGTGACCTCTTCGCGAGGGTTCGCCTGGAGTTCGACGAAGTCCAGATCGTTGAACTGACCGCAACGATCGCCTGGGAGAATTCATCGAGCAAGTTCAACCGGGCGTTGCGCGTGCCGTCGCAGCGTCTGTGGAAGCGCGTGAACTCATAGGACGATTCGGCATTCGGCGGCGAATGCCGTGTCGCCGGCAACGGACCACTTCCGCACACAATCGACAACGCGTGCCGACTGACGCCGTTGCGTCCGCCGAGCGAATCGCTCACCAGTTTTCGCCGGATTCACGGCGGGGCGGTCGTTCACTTCGGCGGATCGGCTCAACGGGTCATTCCCTGCCTTGAAGACGTCATTGATCAGCGCACCAGGCAGCTGTCGTCATGTGTTTGCACGTTCGAATGAAACGTCAATGAAACGTGTGACGTGCAGTCTTGACATCCCGTGAATGACATGTCGTAATAAGCTTATCTATACACTTTGCGCACTGGGTTGCGCACGATATGAGGTGCTTCAATGAACTGTCTTTCCTGTGGCCATGTCAATCCGGGGTCCGCGCGCTTCTGCAATGCATGCGGCGCCGCACTGGCGGCGGTCTGTTCCGGATGTCAGGAGAGTAATCCGCCTGCCGCTCGGTTTTGCTCCTTCTGCGGCGAGTCGCTGACTGGCGAATCGCCTGCCGCAAGTGCGAAGCGGGAAGCGTCGACGTCCAGCGCCGCGGGTGCGCCCGCTCCGGAAGCCACAGCGACGCAACCGGAAACATTCGTCAATGGTCGATATAAGGTGAAGCGCTTTCTCGGCGAAGGCGGTAAGAAAATCGTCTATCTCGTAACTGACGGCCTTCTCGAGCGCGACGTCGCCTTTTCCCTCATTAAGACCGACGGCCTTGATGAAACGGGTGTCGAGCGAATCCGGCGCGAAGCACAGGTAACCGGGCGACTTGGCGATCATCCTCACATGGTCGCGCTCTATGATATCGGCGAAGAGAACGGCCAGCTCTATCTGGTCAGCCAGCTGATGAGCGGCGGAGATGTGGAGGGATTGATCGAA
>SKTL01000189.1 GCA_007122555.1 Thermomicrobiaceae bacterium
CCCGGACAGCAACTGGATGACTGGCGCGCCGCGATCGACTACGTTCGTTCCCGACCGGATGTCGACTCGGAGCGGATGATCCTCTGGGGTACGTCGTTCTCCGGTGGGCACGTCCTGAAGCTCGCTAGTGAACGTGATGATTTCGCAGCGGTGATCTCCCAGATGCCGCACGTTAGCGGACCAGCCACCTCGGCGATGCCGCACCCACTGACCATTGTCAAGAGCACGCTGGCCGGGCTGCTCGACCTGGCCGGAAGCCTCGTTGGTCGACCATATTATCGCCCGATCGCCGGTCGTCCCGGTGAATGCGCCGGCGTCACCGGTGACGCAGCACTCGATGGTTACCGGACGATGATTCCGGACGACGCAAACTGGGAGAACAAGATCCTCTCCCGGTCATTTCTACATGTGCCGTTCTACAGTCCTCGCAATGAGGCACGGCGAATCACCGCCCCAACGCTGATGATCGCCGCCGCGCGGGACTCTGTCGTTCCGGCATCGGCGGCCAAACGCGCAGCTCGCCGGATTCCCAACTCCCGCTTCCATCTCCTCGATTGCAATCACTTCGAACCCTACTTCGGCGACGTCTTCGAGAAGAATATCGCCCTGCAGGTCGAGTTCCTCAGAACGCATGTGCCAGTGGAACAATCTACAACGTGAGTGTCGCCGTATTGTTATTCCGTCATCCCAAACGCAGGTGAGGGATCTCGGTCCGCCAGACTTCATGCTCCGGAAGCCGGACGAACACGCGAACCAGCCGTCAGGTTCAGGTGGGCTCCGCCGCAACCTGACGCCGCATCATCCGACTCGTTTTCTCGATTCGCGCCGCTACGGCCAGCTCACCTCGTCGTCCAGCGGCCAGATCGGGCGCTCCAGACGCTTGTAGTTGAAGGTCGAGAGATCGGCGGAAACAAGCCCCGGCGTGTCGGCGCGGATAATTTTGTGAGCGATTGGGGCGAACCCGGCCCGGAAGTGGTTGCTCGATTTGATCGCGACATACTTGTAGCGCGTGACCTCGATGCCGTGTAGCCGGAAGACCTCGTCGTCCAGTGTCTGCGTCCGGATCGTCGAGACAATCACGTCGATACCGTCGATCACCAGGCGCGCCATCTTGCCCAGATCGACTTTTCGACCCCGTCCCATCGGCGACTGCTGGATAAATCTGCCGTCGGTCAGACACTTGACATAAGCCGTGGCTTCAATCGGCTCACCGTGCAGCGGCTCCTTCTTGCCGCCCAGCCGGACGCTGATTGTGGCGCCGACCCCGGCGTCGTGCGCCTGAGCCACGGTCTCGGGATCATGGATGAATCCGAAGCAGGCGTCTTCTAGCTTCGCTTCGATCATCGCCCGCAGCAGGTGCGTTCCATCGCCGGGGCCGCCGCCGCCCGGGTTGTCCGCCTTCTCGTTGATGATCACCGGTCGCCCGTCGTCTTCACCGGCCATCTCGAAGACCTTCTCAGGCGGATTGATCGGCGGGCGGAATTCCTCGCGACGGCTCCAGATCGTGCCGGCGACATCTTCACTGATCTGCTTCGCCTTCGCCGGATCGTTGTTCGTCATCGCCAGTACGCTGACGCCAACCCGTGGAATGTCCGCTGGGGCGAATCCGTGGAAGAACGTGCAGTCGATAACGTCGTCCTGCTTTTCGTGTTCCCAGCAGATCTCGTTGATGTCCTTTGCGGGGCTGAGATCGGTCGTCGTTGATGGCAGCATCATCGGCAGATGGGTAATGTGCATGGCGGGCTTCACCTCGCCGGAAATGAGCTTTGGCAGGATCTCGATTGCCTCAACGCCGCGGTCGTAGGAATCGGTGTGCGGGTAGAGATTGACACCGAAGAGCGCGTCGGCGTTATCCAGTGATTCCTGGAAGATGTTGCCGTGCAGGTCGAGCGTGACGACGATCGGCATATCCGGGCCGAAGTGATCCCGCACGCGCGTGATGACGTGGCTCTCGATATCGTCGATACCCTCGGCGACCCCGGCGCCATGCAGGTTGAGGCAGATGCCATCCAGCTTGCCCGCCTCGTCGAGTTTCTGGATGAGAAGGTTCTCCATCTCATCGAACGCCTCGCGGGCGATGATCGCCGAGGGCGTGGCGCTGGCGTAGAAGGTCGGTACGAGGTCAATCCCGAGCCGCTCGCAGGCGTCGATTACGCCACCCTGATAGCTTCGGACACCCTTGTTGGCGTCGATGATCTCCTGTCCGACGCCCCATTCGCGCTCCTGGAATTCATCCAGTCCGGTCTTTCCACTGCAGAACGTGTTGGTCTCGTGGCTGATTCCGCCCATTGCGATGCGCATGACTAATGTCCCTTTCGCGGCCGCACTGTTGATACCCGTCGCTTGGCATGCTAACAGGATTGTTCACCAGCGCAAACAGGCGATGCCTGAATCTACATTGCCTGCATTGCCGTAGACATCCGCGAACGGCGGCCGTAGACTGAACTATCGACTGGCAATTCGACGGACAGGGGAGGCTGGTAACCTATGCAGGCATTGCAGTTTGTGGAAAGCGTGCCGCGCTATGCAGCGACCAAAGCTGCCGGAATGCTCTCGAACACCGCGTTCTGGAGCCGGGCCGCTTGCTTACAGCTCAACGAGGTTCGGCCCGCAGCGTTGCCTGGTCCGGACTGGTTGCGGGTCAATACGCGCTATGGCGGCATTTGCGGGACCGATATCGGAACGATTCTGCTGCAGGGAAGCATGTCGCTGCACCCGTATACCTCGTTGCCGTTCACGATGGGTCACGAGAACACCGGCCGGATCGCGGACGGCGGCGATCTGGCTCATGGGTTCGACCAGGGACAGCGCGTGGTGATCAATCCGCTCCTTGCCTGCGAGCAACGAGGATTCAATGACGATCCGTGCCCGATGTGCGCCAGCGGCCGGTCGAACCTCTGCTCGCGTTTTCGCGAAGGATCGCTCAGCGCCGGGATGCTCATCGGCTTCTGCCGGGATACCGGGGGAAGCTGGGGGCCAGAGTTCATTGCGCACAAGTCACAGGTGATCCCGCTCCCGGATAGCGTTTCGGATGAAGCCGCGGTTATCGCCGAACCGTTTGCTATTGCGCTCAATGCGGTCTTGCGGAATCCCCCTGAAGATGACGAGACCGTCCTGATCATGGGCGCCGGGGTGATGGGTCAGGTCACGCTGGCCGCTATCCGCGCGACCGGCAGCAAGGCCCGTATCCTGATGACTGCGCGGCATCCATTCCAGATCGAAATGGCGAGTCGCCTGGGCGCCGACGAAGTGATCAAGCCGAAACGCGGGGTGGGATTCTTTCACCAGATCGCTGAGCGGATCGGCGCCGAGGTGATCAAGCCGGTGCTCGGTAAACATATTGTCAAAGGCGGGGTCGATCGCGTCTACGAGTGCGTCGGTTCCGACAGCACGCTCGATGATGCCCTGCGCCTGATTCGTTCCGGCGGGATGCTGGTGCTGGTGGGTATTCCCAAGATGCCGTCGAACGTTGACTGGACTCCAATCTGGTTCCACGAGATCGATGTCCATGGCTCTTTCGGCTACGCGGTGCACGAGTTCGAAGGGCGCTCGCGAAACACCATGCAGCTGGCCGTCGATCTGATCGGAGAGGGTCGGGCCGATCTGGCTCCGCTGGTCACGCACCGGTTCCGCATCGCTGATTACCCCGATGCCCTGGCGACCGCGACCAGTCGGGGACGGAACAACGTCATTCGGGCCGTCTTCGAATTCGATCCCGCCTGATCATCAATCCCGGAGGTGATTCGATGACGCTGTTTCAGACCGTGCAGATGCCCGTCCCATCTGAGCCAGCGCCGGACGGTTCCCGCATCTACCCACTGATACGCACCGCACAGGCCAGCGTCGGAGTCATTGAACTGCGCCCAAACCAGGTAACTGCTCCGGTGCGTCATCAGACGATCGAGGAGTTCTGGTATGTCCTCGAGGGAACTGGGCAGCTCTGGCGGGAACTCGATACTGAGGAAGAAACGGTCGAGCTGAACACCGGGAGCTGCGTCAACATCCCGACCGGCGCGGCGTTTCAGTTTCGCTCTGACGGCGAGC
>SKTL01000042.1 GCA_007122555.1 Thermomicrobiaceae bacterium
AACCGGGCGACTTGGCGATCATCCTCACATGGTCGCGCTCTATGATATCGGCGAAGAGAACGGCCAGCTCTATCTGGTCAGCCAGCTGATGAGCGGCGGAGATGTGGAGGGATTGATCGAAGATGCCCCGAACAACCGCGTTTCGCTGGAACAGGCTATCCAGATAGGCGAGCAAGTCTGCCAGGCGCTGGATTACGCTCATGGACTGGGAATCATTCATCGCGATCTCAAACCGGGCAACATCTGGATGACGGGCGATGGCACGGCGAAGCTTGGCGACTTCGGCCTGGCGATGTCGCTGGACAGAACCCGTCTCTCAATTGCCGGAATGATCGTTGGCACCGTGGGATACATGCCTCCGGAACAAGCGATGGGACGGCAATCTGATAACAGATCCGACCTTTATTCGCTCGGCGCAACACTGTACGAGCTGGTGACCGGCAAGCAGCCGTTCGTCGGCGATGACCCGGTGGCGATTATCAGCCAGCACCTGAACACCCGGCCCGTCGCGCCAAGCTGGCACAATCGGGAGGTTCCAAAACCACTGGAGAATTTGATACTCCGGCTGCTGGCCAAGAATCCGTCAGAACGACCGCAAACTGCCGTCGAAGTGCGTGACGAATTGCTTTCCATCCGGCGGCTGCTCGGCCAGGGTCATGGCAAACGTTCCAGCGCATCCATCTCTGATGAAGTCGCCCGAAACCCGCTTGACCGGCTGGCAGGAGGCGTGTTTGTAGGTCGAGACGATGAGATGGAACAGCTCAGGCTAGCTGTCGATTCCGCATTTTCCGGTAACGGGCAAGTTATTCTCGTCTCTGGGGAGCCGGGCATCGGAAAGACGACACTGGTGGGCGAGGTGGCGACGTACGCCGCGATGCGAGGAGCTCAGGTTCTCTGGAGTCGGAACTATGAAGTCTCCGGCCGACCGCCTTACTGGGCATGGATCCAGTTGATTCGGAAGTATGTTCATGACCGCAACGCCGAGCAGCTTCGTTCTGAACTCGGCTCGGAAGGACCGGTAATTGGGCAGATTGTCTCCGAGATTCGTCAGGCTCTGCCAGACCTTCCGGAAGGACCGGATCTGAGCAATGAGTTCGTCCGCTTTCAGCTTTTCGACGGAGTCGCCACGTTCCTGAAAAACGCCAGCCAGAACCAACCCCTGGTGCTTTCACTGGACGACCTTCACTGGGCGGATGAGCCCTCGCTCAAGCTGCTCGAGCATGTTGCCCGTGAGGTCCGCAACGCCCGCTTGCTGATCATCGGCACCTATCGCGATGTCGAGGTCGGCCGGCATCACCCACTTGCCGGGACGCTGGCCCAGCTGACGCGTGAGCACGCCGTACACCGGATTCTCCTGCGCGGTCTGGAACGGCAGGATGTCAATCGCTATATCGAACTGACAGCCGGGAAATCCGGGTCCACTTCACTCATCTCATCCGTCTATCGACAGACGGACGGCAACCCGTTCTTTGTCGAGGAGATCGTCCGGTTGCTGGTCTCAGAGGGCAAGTTCGACGACCTGGACGACAGTCGTTGGATCGCCGCGCTTCCACAGGGCGTGCGGGAGGTAATCGGACTAAGGCTGGATCAGCTCTCAGAAGGAGCCAACCAGGCACTATCAGCGGCAGCCGCTGTCGGTCGGGAGTTCGACGTCAACCTGCTTGCACGAGCAATGGATCTCGACGCGAACGATGTCCTGGAGTTGCTTGACGAGGCGCTGAAAGCCCGTATCATCCGGGAGTCAGACCGGCTCGATCACTACAAGTTTGGACAGGAGATCATCCAGGAGACGCTCTACGAGGAGATGAGCATCGCCCAGCGGCGGCGCTGGAACGGACGTGTGGCCCGGGCGATCGAGGAACTTCATACTGATAATCTGGCGCCCTATTACACCCAGCTCGCGCACCATTACGCCGCGGCCGGACCGCGAGACGATGCCGACAAGGCAATCGACTACGCCCGGAAAGCCGGAGCTCGTGCGATGGAGCAGGGAGCCTGGGAGCTCGCTATCCGCCACTACGAAACCGCGCTTAGCATCCTGGAAGTTAAATCAGGGGATGATCCGATTCTACATTGCGAGTTACTCCTCGAGTTCTCTAACACTCATGATCATTCGGGCGTGACACTGCCGTCCCGAATTCCACTGCCCGATCCGCCTCCCGTCGATACACCGGGGGCCGGCTTCTCATACACAGCATATGCCGCCGCCTGGGCCGCGGCAGGAATCGCCCGCGAAGCCGATCTACCAGAGCACCTCGCGAAGGCGGCGTTGAGAGCTGTGGGGAACTCGGTCCTCGGCCCCGGACCGGCAACGATCGAATTGCTGGAAGAAGCACTCCAGCGCCTTCCCGAAGAGAACGGCGACTTGCGCGCCGAGCTCCTGATCCGCACCAGTGCGCTGATTGCAAAATGCCTGGTGAGTCGGGAGATCACGCCAACGCCGGAACGAGAAGACACGAGCTATCAATACGCCATGGAAGCTGAAGTGATGGCGCGCAAGCTGGGCGCCCCGGATCTTCTCGGAGGTGTCCTGCAGCGTCTCTATTTCAACTACACGCTTTACTGGTATCGCTACCGCAAGTCGATAACCGAGCTCAAGTCATTAGTGGAGGAATTTACCGAAGTTGCCGGACGTTCAGCGTCCTCGGTTCTCGAGCTAGAGTCAGTCGTGCTCAGGGTCGAGATTGCGCTCGTGGAGGGTAATCGAGAACTCGCCAGGGAGATCCTTCAACAAGCAAAGCACTTTGAGGAGGATGTCTCACCGATCGTTGCGTTCAACTATCGGATGACGCATGCTTGCATCAGCGCGCAGTCAGGCGATTTCGCGAGCGCCATGCAGTTCGCAACAGAGGGTAGAAGAGGACAGCCTGGATCATGGACGCTGCTTTTCATGGATTTCATGCTCAGCTGGCAGATGGATGAGGTCGACAAGCTGGTGAAGATGACGCAGGACTTTAAGAAGTTTGGTGATTTTGTCCTGCTCACGCCGCTCGAACTCATTGCAAAGTGGGAAGCGGGCGATCGGGCATCAGTGCAGCGCGCAATCGACGGAGGAATTATCGCGTATTTGCTGGAGTATCCGCCCGAGCCACGGGTAATGTCCGTGATCGGGTTGCTCTGCTATCTGACGAACGACACGAAGCATGCCTCGCTTGCCTACGACGAGCTGCAGAAACTGGGGGATATCGTCATCTCACCTTCCAGCGACGCCTCGGGTGGAGCGACCGGACACTATCTTGGCCTTATTTCGATGATGCTTGAGGACTATGACACGGCGGACCAGCACTTCGCCGAGGCACTCCAGATCAATGAACGGATGGACGCCCGGCCGGAGATCGGCCACACGAAGTACGCCTGGGCGGATATGCTAGTTCGTCGCGGCGACCCGACTGACGGCGATCGCGCGTTGCAACTCGTTGATGAAGCGCTTCAGCTTGCCGCTGAGCTCGGAATGGCCCGGCTTGAGCGCCAGGCGCTGGCGCTCAAGGTTCAGGTTCAGGGAATTCTCAAGGCCTAGGGCGCGCAGTGGTCTAATCGCCCTCGCAGCGATACCTGCCGAATGTTCCGGCCACGTGCGACCGATCGACGCGCGCTACCGGGTTCCGGCTGGCATCCCGGCCGGCGGGTCGCCGCCGCTGAGCAGCTTGATATCGGCGTTGACCATGATCTCGACCATCTCTTCGAACGTGACCGATGGTTCCCAGCCGAGTTGCCCGCGGGCGGTGCTTGCGTCGCCGACGAGCAGATCGACCTCTGCTGGCCTTAAGAAACGCTCATCGAGTGTGACGTGATCGTTCCAGTTCAGCCCGGCTGCGTCGAAGGCGAGCTCGCAGAGTCGCTGGACGGTATGCGTGCGACCGCTGGCGACGACGAAATCGTTCGGTTCGTCCTGTTGAAGCATCAGCCACATCGCGTAGACGTAGTCCGGGGCGTAACCCCAGTCGCGCTGAGCGTCAAGGTTTCCAAGCGCCAGCGTATCGGTCAGCCCGAGCTTGACCCGGGCGACGCCGTGCGTGATCTTCCGGGTCACAAACTCAAGTCC